>CAWVXN010000027.1:0-14937 GCA_963933695.1 uncultured Myxococcales bacterium
CTCTCGCCCATCGGCGTGGGCCCCCGCCCAGGCGCCGGGGGGGTCATCCCCTCTGGTCCAATGCCCGGATGCGTTCCGGCGTTCCCACCACGCCGGAATCGCCGAGTTCGGCAATGGCGTCGTCTTCATAACCGAGTTCGCTCAGCACCTCGGCGGTGTGCTGGCCCAGCATGGGCGGCGGAAGCCGGATGCTGCCCGGCGTGCCGCGCATCTTGATGGGCACGCCGGTGACGTTCACCTGCCCAAGCCGGGCGTGGTCAAGAGTCACGAGCATCTCGTTGTGAAGAATTTGCGGATCCTTGACCACATCGGGAATCGTATTGATGGGCGCCGTGAGGATATCGCCGGCCACCAATAACTCGACCAGTTCCTCCCGGGCGAAATCCTTGAAGCGTTCTTCGATCAGCGCATCGAGTTCGTCTTCGTGGGCCTTGCGCGCCTCGATGGTGGCGAAACGTTCGTCGGCCACCCAATCCCGGTCCAGGGCCGTGCAGAGTTTGACGAAGAATTTTTGGGAGGGGCAGGTAATCGCCACCCGGCCGTCGCGGCAAGCGTAAAGACCCGAGGGCGCGAAGTAGAGGCTGCGATTTCCCGTGCGTGGCGTATCGAAGCCCGCGTTCTGCCACGCCCCAATCGGGTTGCACATGGCGTGGGTCAGGGCGTCGAGAAGGGAGACGTCCACCCGCTGCCCCTGCCCGGTCCGGCCCCGAGCGACCAGGGCGGCCAGGGCGCCGGTGCAGACCAACTCCGACGTCATGACATCGATCAGGGGAATCGTGAGGCGAACCTCCGAACTCCCCGGATCGCCATTCTGGGAGAGCAGGCCCGCGTAGCCCTGGGCCAGAAAATCGATCCCCGGTCGGCCCGCGTAGGGACCGTCGGGCCCAAAGGCCGTCACGCCCACCCAGATCAAGTCTTCCCGGTACGCCTTCATGGCCTCATACTCGAGACCCAGTTTTTCCAGGGCCGCGGGACGAATATTGGTGATCAGAATATCGGCACTGGCCACCAGGCGACCCAGCACTTTCTGGGCCGCATCGCCCTGGGTCATGTCGAGCACCACGGCGCGCTTGTTGCGATTGAGACTCATGAAGGCGGTGCGCTCACCTTCCCGACCCGGGCCCAGGTGGCGGCTGTCGTCGCCAAAGAACGACTCCACCTTGATCACATCGGCACCGAGATCGCCCAGCAGGGTCGCCGCGTACGGGCCGGCCAACATGGTGGCCATATCGAGCACCCGGATGCCTTCCAGGGGGCCCGTCGCCAGGGTCGTGCTCATACGGTCCCGCCCTTTTCCCATGCCCGCCGGTCGTTTCCCCGAGCCCACCGGGCTTGAGCGTCTTGCCCCAAAAAAACATCCGTCACGGGATGACGCCCAGTTCCTTGAGCTCGCCGATGCGGTCCCAGTCGAGACCCAGTACCTCGAAGAGCAGCAATTCGGTGTCCTGGCCGAGTTCCGGTCCGAGGGTATCCACCGAGCCCGGGGTCCGGCCCAAACCGATGGGAAGCCCCCGAATCGCGACCTCCTCGCCGGCCTCGTCGCAGTGCACTTTCGAGAAGTACCCGTTTGCCCAGGCGTGCTCGTCCTCGGCCACGTCGCGGTAGTGGCCGATCCGCTCGGCGACCAGGCCCGCGGCCTTCAGCTCTTCCACCCACTCCCGCGCCGGGCGGGCGGCGAACATTTCGTCGAGCAAAGCCACCAGGCTTTCGCCATTTTCCCGGCGACCCGGAGCGGTCTTGAAACGCGCGTCCGCAGCCAGGGCCGGGTTCGCCGCGCAGTCCGTCAAGGCCTGCCAAGCCGCGTCGGTGTTCTCGGCGCAAAGCGTGAGCCAGTCGTCCTGGGTCGGATAACGATTCCAGAGGGGATTGCGCGCCTTCGAACGCCCTTGCTGAAGACCGTATTCCGCTTTGCCCGTGGCGAGAAAAGGCTGAAGAGAAGGGGCGGCCAAGAAGAGTTGGGCCCCGTAGAGCGACGCGTCGATGGCCTGCCCCCGGCCCGTCTGATTCCGGTGGTAGAGGCCCAGAAGAATCCCCAGGGCGCCCATCAATCCGCCATACGCATCCCCGGCCCCGAGGCCAAGATAGATGGGCGGCTCGCCGGGTTCGCCGAGTCGGGCCATGATGCCCGTGAGCGCCTGGACGGTCATATCGAAAGAGGGTTTGCTCACCGTGCCCGCGATCCCATACCCGCTGTTGGTGGCGTAGATCAGCCCGGGGTTCAGGGCGGAGAGGGTCTCGTAGTCGAGGCCCAGACTCGCCAGGCTTTCCAGCCCCTGATTCCAAAGGAAGACATCGGATTTCGCCACCAGGCTGTGGATGAGTTCCCGGCCCTCGTCCTTTTTCAGATCCACCGCAATGCTCTTCTTGTTGCGATTGACGGCGAGAAAATATTGGTTCCAATCCGCCACCGGCACCGCGGCGATACTGCGCACGCCCCGGGCCTGATCCCCGGTCACCGGGCGCTCCACGTGGATGACCTCAGCCCCCATGTCCGCGAGGTATTGCCCGCAAACAGGCCCCTGAAACCAAACCGTCGCATCCAGGACCCGAATGCCTGCCAGGGGTTTGGCCGATGACGGGCGCGCTGCGCCCTCGCCGGCGTCTCGAACCTTGACCCGGGGCTGCGCGGCCAAGCCCTTGAGGACTGACTCGATCGCCTGGCCCTGGCCCAGCTCCGGGGCCAAACGATGCAACTGGGCCGGGGTTTCACTCATATGGATGGGAAAGCCCAGGCTCTTGAACGCGCCGTGCACCGGGTGATCGACCTCCATCACGTACCGGTTTCGCCAGGCGTTCTCGTCCTCGGCCGGGTAGTCGTATCGCTCGATGATGTCCGCCGAAAGGTTCTCCGCATCGAAACTCCCTCGCCACTCGGCGGCGGGCCGGGTGGCGAAGATGGCTTCAAGAGCGTGCATCATCGGCAATCGCGAATCACCGCAGCGCTTGTCGTGGGTATCGAAACGTTCGTCGTCCTCGGCAAGGCCCACGATCTTCGAAAACGCGGGCCACCAGCGGTCGGTATCGGGCATGGTCAGGGTGACCCACCGCCCATCCTGGCTCGGATACGAGATCCCGCTCATGGGATTCGCCGCCTCGAAGCGTGCCCGGGGTTCGCCCAGGCGGTCCTCCCGCATGGCCATGTAGGCATCCAGGGTCAGGGTTGAGGCGTACATGTGCCCGCCCAGGAGCGAGGCATCCACCCGCTGGCCCTCGCCGCTGGTGTGGCGATGATGGAGCGCCGTAACGATGCCCAAGGCGAGCATGACGCTGGTGTACATCTGCCCGGCACCGGCATTCACCGGCGGTTGGCCGGGTTCCGGGAGGGAGTGCATGACTCCCGAACGCGCCGCCGCGATTTCGTCCAGGGCGGGGGCATCGCTCTGGGGGCCCAGAGGGCCGGACAACGAACCCACGGCATAAACCAGGTCGGGCCGTGCGCCCAACAGGCCTGCCTCGGCCAAGCCCCAGCATTCCAGCTGATCGGGGGATGCGTCGGTAAGCAACACATCGGCACGCGACACCAGTTGGCCCAGGCCTTCGACCCCGGCGACTTCGTCCAGAGCCAGAGCCACGCTTTCCTTGTTGCGATGGATCAGCTGGGCTTCGCTATCGAAGGCCTCACGCGGATGCATGCCGTCGCGGTCCGGGTCCCGGGGCTCACTCGACGAATTTTCCACCCGGATCACCCGGGCGCCAAAATCAGCCAGCATCGCGGCGGACAACGACGACCAAAACTCGGTGGTGAGATCCACCACCACTATTCCATCAAGGGCTCCACTCATCGCAAGATCACCCGACGGCTCAGTTCGACCACTCGGCGATCAGCTCGAGGGTCTTGTCCTCGTACGTCGCGGTATCGGGAAGCGGTCGACCGAGCCACTCCCCATAAAAAGTATCCAGATCGGGCAGGAACTCGAAATCCGGCGGGCAACCCCGGGGCACCGCCTCGACTTCGAGTTGCGCTCCGCAGCCGCCGCAAATGTATTCCCGGATCTGCACCCAAGCCGGATCGGGCATTTCACGGCCCTTGTAGATCTCGGAGATCGAGGCCTCGTCGTCCCGCACGTGAATCAGTGCCGAGAGTTTCCAGTTGATCCGGTAGTCACCGAAGGCGTGCCCGCAGTGGCATTTCACCACCCGCTCCCCCCCGGTCGCCACAATGAAGAGCATGGGGGTGAGGGGCAACAGGATCGGATCATCGAAATCCACCCGGTCTTGCATGATCTCGACGTATTTGTCGAAGCGATCGGTGTCCTTGGCGCTCTTCAACATATCCTGGGTCGCGGGCCACGGCAGAACGCCGTCGATCAGCTTCTCGATGTCGGCCTTGTGAAATTCAGCCATGCCTTTTCAACTCCTCTCGGATCGTCTTCTTACGCTTGCTTCGTTTGGTTGCTCACCGGGACAATCGGCAGAAGGGCCATGGGGCACGCGCCCACTCGCCTCTTCCCCCACCCATCAATTCTTGAACGTGAAATCCTCGGGCAGCGCCCAGAAAGCCCGGAGTTCCTCTGCGTATTTGGGCGAGAGTTCCATGCTCGTGGCCCACATGGTCAAGATGGCGGGGTCCATATTCTCCTGGGACTCGACTCTCTTGCGCTCCTCGAGCCACCACTGCTTGAAGGGGATCGCGCGTTGCTTACGCTCTTCGCGAATCGCATTGCGTCTCGCCGCAGTTGCGGCTTCGTCCACCACGAAGGCTCCGTTGGGCTTGCTCGCCACCACGCCGTGGATGTCCGTCGCCACCCGCCCGGTGGTCCAACCCTCATTGAGGTCTCGCGCCACTGAAGCGGGATCGCGCATCAGCGGATCCCCCATGGCCTGGGCACCCGCAATCGGATGAACGATCACATCGTAATCCTGCAGGGGTTCGGGGGTGACAAAGGGCGCCACCGCGTTGTCTTCCACGAGTTCGGCATCGATCAGCGACGCGATCAGCGGGCTCTCGGGATCGCCGCGCCCGTGGATCAGCGGCTTTTGCTCCTCGATGAGCTGCTTCATGTTGGTCTTGTGCCCGTAGGCGGGTCGGTCGGGCACGACGGGATAGGCGCCGTACATGCCGTGGTTGGCGACCATCTTCGAGCGCATGCCCGCATCGCCGCACTGATACTCCAGGCCCGGCGTGTTGTACACCATCCACACCGCGGTATGTCCGAGCCCGCCGCGGAATTGACCGTAGCCCCCTGAATTGGGCGCAACGTTCCGGCCGAGAAAAAGAATCGGGTAATAGAGTTCGGAAATTTCGGCGTTCCCGAAATCAGCTTCCGGGGTATAGATGCACCAGGCGCTGTTTTCTCCGTCGCTGTAGCCCCGGGCGGGCGATCCCTGGCTGGCCTGCTCGAGGGTCAGCCCGGTCAGGTACATCCCGTTCTGATTGATGCCCGAGAACTCCGCCGTCATGATGGTCCCCGAACCCGCTGCCATCTCCTCCACGAAACCACGCATCTGGAAGAGTCGGCCGAAAACCTCATAGAGGTTACTCACCCAGGTCACCGCCGGTGCCCAGGCCACCCCGGAAGCGGCTTCGTAATTGAGTTCGAAGGGATTCGCCCAGGATCCACCCGGCGGCATTTCGACATTCCAGGCCGCGATGGGGCCCGAGTTGAACATGTCGAAGCCCACGATATGCGAGTAGCCCATCATGAGGCCTGACTTCAGCGCCGTGGGACTGATGTTCTCGCCAAACGGTACGGTGCCACTGGCACCCTGGAGCGAGAGGTCCACGCTGGCGTCGGCGTTGATGGTGAGTTCCATGGGGAGATTGAACGCACAATCAATATCCTGTTTGGCCAAGAGCACGCGCTTGCCCTTCATGGCCAGATCCTTGAACTGGGATTTTCGAATTCGGCCCGGAACGGTCTGGGTCTTCACTCGGCCCACCGCGTACCGGCGACTGTCCTCGATGTATTCCTTGCCCGCGTCCAAGATGAAATCGAGTCCGTATTTTCCGATGACCTCCTCAAGCCGCTGGCGCATGGTCAGGCAGCCCGCGAGGCGTCCACGGGCGTCGCCCATCACGAAATCCGGGGTTCGCGTCCGGGAGCGAATTCGCAGCTCGTACCAGGGGTAGAAGCGATCGCCCTCCCCTACCCGTTCCATGGAGATCGGCAGCCCATCGGAGTAGCAGTCGGGATTCAGGAAGCCGATGGAACCCGGCGTCACCGCACCCGCATCAGCAACGTGGCTCACGCACGACGCCCAGGCGATCAGCTTCCCGTCATAAAACAGCGGCATGCACATATCGAAATCAGGGGAATGAATGCCTCCATAGTGGGGATCGTTGTTCTCGAAGATATCGCCGGGCTTAAAGCCGGGATTGTCCTCGTACCCCAGGGCAATAAAATTCTTGATCATGTCCGAGAGCAGCCCGGCATGCGCCGAGATCCCTCGAGAGATGCAGATCGCCTCACCGGTGGCCGTATGCAGACCCCAGAGCGCATCGCCCCCCTCGGCGGCAATCGGCGAAGACGACACCTTGCACCCCGTCGCCCAGGCGGCATTGCACAAGTTCGAGAGGATATGCCAAACCGCCTCGTAGGTACCGGGATCCTCTTCCTTGCGGGTCAGAGTCTCGAGCCCAAAGAGGCTTCCGGTCTTCTTGAAAGCGTCGGCGTTGGCCTGTGTTTGTTCGCGAAGAGAGAGCGCCATTACGAATCCTTCCTCGTGATCCAGTAGATGTCGTGGGCATCGATGCGGACGTGCCATTCAGGCGGAACCAACAGCGTGGTATTCGAGGCTTCGATTACCGCGAGACCGTCGATCTCGTTGCCGGGAACCAATTTCTCCATTTCCCAGATATCCGCGTCCTGCCAGGCGCCCCGCATGTAAACCGGTCGAGAGCACTTGTAGGCCGCCTTGTCAGGGGCCTTGTCCGAGAGCTCAAACTTACGCAGTTTCGGCTTGACGGTGGCGACCTTGGCAATCACGCACACCTCGGTGATGTGATAGGCGCCGACATCCGGCCGCGCCGCCAGGGTGAACATCTTGGCGTAAAGGTCTTCGAAGGCCTGGATCATGGAGTTCATGTCGTCGGCGGTGTCCAAAGTGGCCACGGGCGAGTCCACTTCGACGTCGTCGAGTTGGCCGTAGTACTTCATGTACACCACCCGGGAGATGGAAACCTGATCGGGATCGAAGCCCTCGACCTTCAGTTCCTCCCGAAGCTCGGCCTCGAGTTCGTTCCACGCCGCGGTTACGGGCTGCAGATATTGCAGCTTGGTGGCCTCGTCCAGATCCGGGGTAACCACTGCGCCCACGCTCTTGTGCCGGCGATGGGAGTAATCCATACAGGCGCCCCCCCAAGCCGAGAAACCTCCGGCATGGGGCACTGTGCAAACCGCCTTCCAGGGAAAATCGCCCGCGTAGCCCAGAAGGTGGAGCGGGCCTCCTCCTCCATAACCCAACAACACGTATTCCCGGAGATCGTGGCCGACCATCAGGCTGTTCACGAGGTGCTCGCGCATCATCACATTCAGCAGTTCAAGACAGGTCTCCGCCGCATCGTAGATGTCCATGCCCAGAGGGTCGGCGACCTTCTCTTTGAAGAGCTTCTCGGAAACCGACTTGTTGATCTTGACCTTGCCCCCGAGATAGTTGGTCTCGGAGAGAATGCCCAGTAGCAGGTTGACGTCATTGATGGTGGGCGTTGTGTTGCCCGCCTCCATGAAGGTCGGACCGGGCGTACCCCCCGCTGAATCCGGGCCGAGCTTGATTCGGTTCGTCTGGGGATCCACCCGAATATACGTGCCGGTCCCCGCGCCAATCGACGTAATCCCCAGCATGGGGACGTTGACGTACATACCCTGGAAGCCCGGCTCCCGATCGATGGGAAGGACTCCGGCGGTGATTGTGCCCGCGTCAAAGGAGGTTCCGCCCACATCGCTGCAAACGATATTTTCCTCGCCGATCACGCTGGAGAGATATTTTGCCCCCATCAGGCCGCCTACCGGACCCGACATGGCGGCTTCGAAAAGTCGGGGATAGCGGATATTGGTGATGCCCCCGTAGCCCAGAACCGTCTTGAGGCTGTGCGCGTAGCCGGTCTTCGCCAGCTCTTCCTCAATGCGGTAGAGCTGCTTGCGCGCGGGGTCCGAAGCATAGGCTTGAATCACTGTGGCGTTGGCCCGAGAGATCTCCCGGGTAGTCGGCGCCACTTTATTGGAGACTTCGAGCACGACTTCCTGGCCGAGTTCCTCCATCACCTCAAGGCAGATCTCCGCGGCGCGGTTCTCGTGAGCGGGATTGACGAAGGACTGAAGGAAGATGATCGCGATGGCTTCGACCTTCTCGTCGGCGATCAACGAGCGAGCCCCCTCGCGCACTTCGTCCTCGTACATGGGGATGACCGGCGTACCAAACATGTCGATGCGCTCGGTGACCCCCCGAGCCAACTGGCTCGGAACCAGCGGGGTCCGGTGCCGGCGATACTGCATGTGGGTGATTTCCGACCACTGGGCGCCGATAAAGGTCTGGGACCCCCGGCCCTGGGAGATGATGTCCTCGAACCCCCGGGTCACGATAATCCCCGTCTTGTAACCGCTCATGTTGATCACGGTATTCAGCATGGAGGTACCGGTATAGATGGCCGTCTCCACCGAGGCGCCGAAATTCTGGCCCTCGTCTTTGGAGATACCCATGTATTCGAGGGCTTCCCAGAAAGACTCCATGTAGCCAATGCTTTCGTCCTGAGGCGATGTGGGGGCCTTGCCGATTACACTTCGGCCCTCTTCATCGACGATGATCACATCGGTCATGGTGCCGCCGGCATCACAGGCAACTAGATAACGGGACATCGAGAGACTCTGCCTCCTTGGACTGGATTGGGTTTGACTTGGGTTCGAGGCTGCACCGCGGCCTGGACAGCTGCAATGCCCCCGACCACCCACTCCCCACCGTGTGCAGGAACACTGCACGAATCGGTTGAAAAATGGCATTCCGGGGCATCCGATACCTTCCGAATCTCCCGGGCCGGGGCTAGACTAGAACGCGTTGCAGTAATCTATAGGATCTGGCACCGTCGGCGCCACCGCGACGGGCCAGAACAAGGCTGCCAAATCCCCTCCCCCCGGCCCCCGAAAGGGCCCATACCCTCCCAGGAGTATCCGAGATGAGCCAGGATCCGCTGCACACAAAACTCTGCGATCAACTGGGTGTCGAGTTCCCCATTGTTTCTTTCACCCACTGCAAGGATGTTGCAGTTGCGGTGATCAATTCGGGCGGTTTCGCCGTGTTGGGCGAAGCCATGCATACCCCGGACGAGATCGAAGCCGATATTAAGTGGATTCGCGAGCGCGTGGACGGGAAACCCTTCGGGATCGATCTGGTGCTCCCCGCTTCGGCACCCGCCGAGACCAGCCTCGACGAGATTTCCGCAAAGATTCCCGACTCCCATCGCGAATTCGAACAGATGATCATGGAGAAATACGACGTTCCCATGCCCAAGGAATCCGTCGACCTCCACCAATGGGGCGGACTCAGCCAAGCGCTGGGGCGTGCTCAACTCGAAGTCCTGCTTGAGGAAAGGGTGCCCGTCATCGCCTCGGGGCTCGGTAGCCCGGCCTTCCTTCTGGACGCCGCCCACGAGCGCGGCAGTCTGGTCTGGGGCCTTGTGGGCCGAACCCGCCAGGCCAAACGACAACTCGAAGCCGGCGTCGATGCCATCATCGCCCAGGGATTCGATGCAGCGGGGCACACCGGGGACATGGGAACCCTTTCCATCGTGGCCGAGGTGGCCTCCATCGCGGGCGACACACCGATTATTGCGGCGGGGGGCATCACCACCGGCCGCCACCTGGCCGCGGCGCTCTGCCTGGGCGCCTCGGGGGTCTGGACCGGAACCCTCTGGCTGGCCTGCCGGGAGTCGGATATCGACATGATCATCAAGGAGCGGCTGGTGGCTTCCACGGCGGCGGATACGGTTTGGTCCGACTCGATTTCGGGCTTCACCATGCGGGTCCTCAAGTGCCCGTGGACCGAGGAGTGGAAAAACCCCGACGCCCCGCGCCCCCTCACCTCCCCCTACCAGATGATTCTCAGCTCCGACTATATACAGGGAGCGAACGACGCCCGACGAGGCGATCTCATGACCGAGGCCGCGGGCCAGGGCGTGGGCTTCGTGACGGAAATGCTACCCGCCCGGCAAATTGTCTCGGACATGGTCGAGGAAGCCCTGGGTGTCTTCGACGATCTCGTGGGTCTGCCGGATTGACATCGTCGCCCGGGACGCGCGCCCAACCGGGAACGGACCCGGAGCGGGCCGGCAGGCGGGCCGAATGCGACGGCGGCGGGCTCGTCATGGGCAGCCACTACGCGGCTCGCCAGGAGTTCACAGGAACGCTAACCGGCGAATACTACGATGAGGGCGATCCACCGTGGCGTTGGTACAAAATGATCGACCTGACCCGCAAGCCCAACCAGTACCCCTTCGTATCGGTCTGGTGCGAGGCCGAAAGCCTCTTCTTGATCGACGAAGACTGACCCAAAAAAACAACTCGATCAAAATTGATTGACTCATCCAATCCTCGCCCCCGATGGCGAGGGCTGATCCATCCACCCAAGGACAAACCAAGGACAAAGGACGCCCGGCTCGGCCGGCGTTCCACCGGGAGCCCCCACAAGTATGAAGATCATCGTCTGCGTGAAAGAAGTCATGGACCCGGATGCCGTGAACAACTATGCGGTCGCCGGACGCTTGGAGATCGGGGCCGACGGCAAGACACTCACCCAGACAGCCATTCCCAAGCTGATGAATGGCTACGACGAGCAGGCCATCGAAGCCGCCCTTCGCTTGCGCGACGCCGGTGCGGATTTCACCCTGACGGTGATCTCCGCCGGGCCCGAACCCGACAAGATGCTCAAGCACGCGGCAGCCCTGGGCGCCCAGGAGATCGTTTCCATCCCGGTCGACCCGGCGGAACTCGACTACCACTCCGTAGCGACCCTACTTGCCGCCCAGATCAAGGCATCCGGGGGCGCCGACCTGATCCTTTGCGGCCGCCAGGCCTCGGATGACGATCAGGGCGTGGTTCCGGCGCTGGTGGCCGAAAGCCTGGGCATGCCGGTGGTGACGGTGGCTCGCGCGGTGGAATTGGTGGGCGAGAAATTGCGGGTCACCCGGGTGACCCCAGAAGGCGACGAAGTCGTGGAGGTGGCCTGCCCCGCGGTGGTGACCATCAGCAACGAAATCGGCGACCCCCGCTACCCCACCGCCTCCGCAAAGGTCAAGGCGCGCCGGGTCAAGCCCACAGTGGTCACGCCCGGGGACTTGAACCTCGACGAAGCGCAGCTCCAGCCCCGGGTCATGCTCACGAAGCAGTTCGTCCCCGAGGTTCAGGGCAATTGCGAGTTCCTCCAGGGCGAACCCGCGGAAGTCGCCGACCAACTCATCGAGCGACTCAAGGCCGACAGCATCCTCTAAACAGGACTGATTAAGCAGGACCGATTAAGCAGGACTGATTAAGCAGGACTGATTAAGCAAGAGCCAAACAAGCCGAGCCAAGGAAAGCGAAGGGAAGAAACGAGTATGGCGGAAAATGCCATCGTGGTATGCACCTGGAGCGCCGGCCGAGACGGCCTGCCCGAGGGTGCCGAAGAGATCCTGCATATCGGGCGCGGCCTGGCCGGGGCCCTGGATAAGGATCTGAACTGGCTGGTCCTGGGCCCGTTGTCCCCTGGAGCCAGCGCATTGGCCGGCCAATACGGCGTGGCTCATCTCCAGCAAATCGAGGATCCCAAACTCGACCCCGCCGGTAGCGATGCCTGCGTGGAGGCCATCGCGGCCTATTGGGCGGAGCACAATCCGGGCACCCTGATCGTTCACCAGACCGGCGAAGCTCGGGTGGTGGCGCCCCGGGTAGCCGGGCGCCTGGGCAAGGCCGTGGTGATGAACGGCATCTCCATCGAGGCCGTGGACAGCAACTACCAGATCACGGCTTCGGCCTATGGCGGGGATACCCGGGTCATCTACGAGGTGGGCGGAGGAAGCGTTCTTTCTTTTATCGCCAACGCGGCGGTCCCCGAGCCCGGCGACGGAGCCCCGGTGACCGCCGAATCCCTGGCCTTCGATCTCTCCGGGGTCGAGGAACGCGTACACGTTGTCGAGCCAGCCAGCTTCGATGGGCCCCGATTGGATGACGCCGAAATCATCGTCTCCGGCGGGCGAGGACTGGGGAGCGCAGACAACTACAAACTCATCGAGGAACTCGCCGCCGCCCTGGGCGGATTGCCCGGAGCTTCGCGGCCCATCGTGGACGATGGCTGGGTAGACTCCAGCCACCAGGTGGGGCTCACCGGCCGCATTACCCGGGCCAACCTCTACATTGCCGTGGGCATCTCCGGAGCCAGCCAGCATATGGCCGGCTGTTCGGCGGCGGGCACCATCGTCGCCATCAACCGCGATCCCGATGCGGCGATTTTTCAGTACGCACGCTACGGAATTCAGGGCGATGCCCTGAAGATCCTGCCCGAACTGGTTCGCGCCGCCAACGCCCGCTAAACGCCCGCTCAACCTCCGCCAAACGTCCGCCAAACGTCCCCACCCAGAGGCTCCCCCGGGAGAAGACCATGACCGATTCCAACGCCATTGCCGCCGCCCAGAACCTCTTCGTCGAAACCGACGAAGGGCCGCGCCTGTTGGGTTCCCGGTGTGCGACCTGCAAGGCCCCGTACTTTCCGGCCAGCGAGACATGCCACAACCCCGACTGCCAACACTCGGATATCCAGCCCGAGCGTTTCGGTCCCTACGGAACCCTCTGGAGCGTGGCTCTTCAAAACTACCCGCCCCCGCCGCCGGTAGTCGCCCCCGAACCCTATCGCCCCTACGCGGTGGGCCTGGTGGACCTCGAGGCCGACGGCATCCGGGTAATTGGCCGGCTGCAGGCGGAAGACCCCAAATCGGTTGCCGTGGGGGGGCCTGTGGAACTGATCCTCGCCTCCCTCGGCCATCAGCAGGACGGCCAGGAAGTCGTGTCCTGGCAATTCAAACCGCGCTGACCCCCCTGGCCTGGCCCGAGAAAGCCACCGCACAGGGGTCGAGAAAAATCAGGGTGCGCGCCGACAAGCTCCGGTAAGCGCCGAAAAAAAATGGAGGCAAGAGCAGATGGGCGACGTCGCAGTCCTCGGACTCGGAATGCATCCCTGGGGAAAATTCCCCGAGAAGAACTTGAACACGATCTGCCGGGTGGCCGTGGACGCCGCCTTGGCCGATGCCGGCATCGCGTGGAATGAAGTGGGCGCCGTCGCCGCAGCCAGTTCGCGCTTCTCCGGCGGCAAGGGCTGGGGACTCAACGGCAACGATGTCGTCGAGGACATGGGGCCCACCGGCGTGCCCGTCTACAATCTCTCGGCGGGCTGCGCGGCGGGCGGCAACGCGTTCAACGTGGGCCACATGATGGTCGCCAGCGGCGCGCACGACGTCGTGCTGGTAGTGGGCGGCGAGAAGATGCCCAAGGGCTTCATCCAGACCTCGGGGCTCGACGATGAAACCGACCCCGAGTATCTCCGCCAGCGCTGCGTGGGCCTACCCGGCCCGGGTTTCTGGGCCCTGCTCACCCGCCAGCGGATGGAGGAGTACGGGACCAGCCACGAGGATCTGGCAGCGGTGGCCGTGAAGGCCCATAAAGTCGGCACCCACAACGAGAACGCACGCTTCCGTCAACTCTTCAGCCTCGAGGACATTCTCAACTCCAACATGGTGAGCGATCCCCTGCGCCTGTATGAAATCTGCCCGGTCAGCGATGGGGCCGCGGCAGTAGTGCTCTGCTCCGCCGAGTTCGCGCGCAAGAAGACCACCCAACCCATCTGGGCCGCATCCAGCGCTGTGGCCACGGCGCGCTTCGACGATGGCCTGCCCCGGGGCCTGGGCTGCGTGCCCTCCCCCGGCCGCACCCACCACAGCGAAGCCCGCATTTCCGTCGCCAAGGCCTTGGCGGCCGCAGGGATCGGACCCAAGGATCTCGACTTCGTCGAACTCCAGGACAACACGGTCTACTACGAACTCGCCTTTCCCGAGGAGTGGGGAATGTGCGAACCCGGTGAGTCCGAAAGCTTGCTTCACGCGGGGGAGACCCTGCCCACGGGAAGCATGCCCCTCAATCCCAGCGGCGGCTTTCTCTGCTTCGGAGAAGCCACCACCGCCCAGGGACTCTTCCAAATTTGCGAGGTCGGCTGGCAGCTTCGAGGCGATGCGGGAGAGCGCCAGGTACCCGGCGCCCGCATCGGCATGGCCCAGAGCATTGGCCTCGGGGCCAATGGGACCGCCGCGGTGCTCAAGCGCTAGCGACGAAAGCGCTTGGGGACGTCGCGATCGAGCACGGTCATGCGCCCATCTGCTCGGGCGTTCCGGACCGCTTCATCGGCCACTTCGCGAACGATATCCGACAGGGGGTCGAGCACCCGCTCGCTGGTCTTGTAGCCCGCGGATGCACGAATGTATTCCTTGAGTCGGCTCGCCACGATGAGGACTTCCTCGGGCGCCCGGGCGTCCGCGGAGCTGCCGCTCGCCGGAACCGTTGCCGGCCTCGCCCCGGGCAAGGGCTTGTCCGCGATGATTCGGCGAGGCTTGCGGGCCGGAGTCTCACCACTCGCCTCGGCAGCCGCCTGGCGCGCCGCTTCGGCGGGGCTCGGAGACCGGCGTTCCTCGGCCCAGGACTCCCGGTGCCGGGCCACGGGCAAGTGAACTTCCCAGCAGCTCACGTCGCAGAACTGAAGAGCCGTCCGCTTCCGGTTGCAAGTGGAAACGTTGCAGACGTAGTAGTCCACCTGGAAGTCGATCGGCTTCTTGCAAGCGCTGCACTTTTTCCAACCCGCCTGCCCGTCGGCTTCCATCGACTCCCCTCTTCCATGAAATACTTCTCAATGGATCCATCGTCTTGCAGAGCGTGAAGCTTGAATACGATAGCGGAGAAATACATTTGAACGTCGGGGAGAGCCCGGGCTAAT
>CAWVXN010000028.1:0-14874 GCA_963933695.1 uncultured Myxococcales bacterium
CGCGCCGTTGCCCAACTGCGGGACTCCGTCGAAGAGCACAAGCCCGAGCAGACCGGAGCCTATCACGATACCCAGGGTCAGATAGAAGCCGCCCACGGTGACCATCAGCCCCCCAGCGACTGCGGCGATCAAGATTTCGGGAACACCCGCCAGGGCCTGCTTGCGCATCCCCCAGGCTGCGTTCAGGATGATCGCGGCGACAGCGGGAACGAAGCCCGCCACGGCTTTGTCCACCACCGGGAGCTGGCCCCATTCGAGATAGGCGATGCTGAACCCCACCAGGAGGACAAAGGAGGGCAAGATCACCGCCGTGGCACAGACAACCGCGCCGATACCTCCCCGGAGCTTGTAGCCCACGTAGGCCACCACGTTGATGGCGACCGGTCCGGGAAGAATTGTGGCCAAGGAAATTCCGTCCATCAATTCTTCGTCCCGAAGAAGTTTTTTACGCTCGACGACGATGTTGCGAACGACCGAGACGAGGGCCATGAAACCGCCGAACGCTGTGGCGCCGATCCGTAAGAAAGTCCACGCCAGTAAAAGCAGCGGAACCCTGTCTTTCGAGGATTCTCTGTCGAGCTCGTTGATTATGGGTCCGGCCAAGCTCGGCTCCCCGATGTTCATGCGAATCGAACTCTGATTGACTCCATCAGCCGGGCCTGGGGCTTCCTGAGTTTCAAGTCCACGGGTTTCGTCAGTTTGCGTGCTCTTGCCCTGAGCTGCTTATTTTCTTGGTCCAGGGCTGAAAGGGTTGCCGAGCTTATCCGATATTGCTTCCCGCGCTCGCTGCAGTGCCGGGGATAATTCAACTCGTCCAGGGATTCGCCTGCGACACTCTCGAAGTGACGGATTTCCTCGGTGCTGGCTTCCCTGAGAAACTTGTTCGAGTTCTTGCTGTCCACCGGCTGGTTGACATTGGACCACAGGCCGGTGACCGCCGTTCGCTGGGCCTCGGCGGACCGATGAAACTCCATCATTTTTGGGGAGTATTCGGCTCCCAGAAATCCGCACAGGCGCCTGAGGGCGGGCTCCGGCCGAGAGGTCAGTTCTTCGTAGCTGAGCGCTATGAATTGACTCTCGTGGACCCGGCGGCTCAAAGCCAAAGAGAGTTGCTGGGCCTCGTCCCAGGCTTTGCCTAGATGATAAAAGGTTTTATCACCGATCAACGCTTTGCGGAACGAAAGAGCGACATCTCGACCGTCCCTGTACAAGTAAATGAAACGCGCACTTTTTCCGAAATAACGCTCGATTTCTCCCAGGTAGTGAACGTTCGCCATGCTCTTGCACAACCAGTCGGTTCCGCCCCAGGCACGGGCGAGGCAGTCGTGAACAGCGCCGTAAACCGCCACCAGAGAACGCTCTCGACAGGAGTCCATGATGGCCTTCGGGTCAAGGTCAACCGACTCCCACTTGACTGGATTTGTTTCGACAAGCCGGCAAACATCGGACACCAATTGCTCGAAATTGGAGCCCTTGTGGAGATCCCCGTAGCTGGACTCGAAGGGCCCGAGACGTTCGAGGATGTGAGGCGGATGCGGGGCCGCAATTCCGGGGAGTTGGTTCAGCATGAGGCGAAGGAGGTTTGATCCGCTTCGCTGCATTCCGATCATGAATACGGGCATGGGTAGGCTCCTCTTCAGTTGGTTTTGTATTCGCTTTCAACAAACACGAGGCAGAGCATTCCTGCGATGCACAAGACCATTTTGATCGCCAGAATGAGAGTCATATTTGCCTACCTTTCTGTTTGCCACGAAGGCCTGTTTGTCGCCAAGGTCTCCGCTTGGTTTCAAGTGCCCCGGCCGAGGCCCTTGGTCCCTTGGCGTGGCCCTTGCTGAGGGCCTTGGTCTGGCTCTGGTCTGGCTCCTTTATTGGCAAGGGCTTTTGCGGGTTCTGCTTCGGTTCGGTCGGGTTCTTGGGTACTCAGTCGTAACGCGAGAGGGAATTGACCCGAAAAATCCCCAAGAATAATTGTCCCTCAGCCCCCCGGGACCGGGGGGTGCCTGGGTTCCGGTGGCTAAAAAAGAAGGGGAGGTTCCCCTATGCTGGCTTCACCCAGCTCCCGCTGGACATTCTTTGCCACCACCGGGAGCCACCGGGGAACAAGCTTTAACGGAGGACACGATGAACCGAAGAGAACGACGGACGCCCGGTCTCCCGACGTGTTCCGCGCTGCTGGCCCAACGCCGGTGCGCGGGTCGCGGGGTTGAATGGACGCTTCTCGCCGGGCTGGCATTCGTCCTGGCAGCCGGCTCGGCACAGGGCCAGGGTGGCTTTGGGGGCTCTCAGGGCACTCCCGCAAGCGACCCCAATGCCCTGGTGGTGGGCACGGAAAATCTCGATGACTTGACGGCGGACACCGAGAACCCCCAGTCGTTGACCGTGGGAACTCGTTCTCTACCGGGGTCGACGCCCACCCAGGCGCTTGGCTCCCAGGGGCTGGACTCCGCGGGAAACGCCGGCGAGTCCCCCTCGGCCTTGAGCGTCGGGACCGAATCGCTTTCCGATACGCCCGGGGGGCCCGGGTTGTACGGTTCGCCCTCGGAGCAAGGCCAACTCCCCAACCTGATTCCAGCGGCGCCTCGGGACATCGGCGAAGCGCGCGCGATGCTTGCTCGGGCTCAATCGCGGCTCGCGGTGGCGAACACGGCTGTCGGAAACATGAACCAGCGCAACTACCCCACCGGCGAAGCTCGACTACGACTCTACGACGCGAAAAAATCGGCCCAGACTGAGGTCACCGAAGCGGAGGGCTGGGTCCAAAAACTCGACGGCTCGGGCGGTGGGTTCGGCAGTGACTAGGTGGCTCGTCTAGCGCCCCTCCAAAAACAGGCTCCACCGGCCAGAGTCGCATTTGGGGGCTCCTCCCTTGAAATGGCAAACATTTGCCCACGGTTGGGAGCCTGGCGAATTCAACCCCCGCCAAGCAATTGGAGGGGAGAATACTGGGCACCGTTTTCGGAGGGGTCTCCCCTAGCCTCCGAGGACTGTGCTACGCGTGGTCTCCCCAACAAGGAGTTCCAGCCCATGCCCCGTTTTCACTTCCTTCTCGCGTTGTGCAGTATCGCTCTGGTCGCCTGCGCGTCCGCGCCCAAGACGGGAATCATGGTGGCGCAGTGGGATCCCTCCAAAAAGTCAGGCGAGTCGCCCCAGAAGGTGATGATCGCCTGGCACTCCGAGTCTTCGCTGACCGGAAGCATGACTTTTACCCTGGGTCCCGGAGGCCAGCGCTACGTGGGCCCGTACCTGCTGCTGGAAAAGACAGTGGCCCACATGGCCACCCAGCCCTTCTACGACGCTTGGGACTCAGCCTCCTTTCGGGGCTGGGGAGCGGGCGGGATTGACCCCTGGTTTGAACCCGGATGGGGCATGTCGGTCTGGGTGAATCATTACGATGGGCGCGTGGTCTCGACCCTCCAGGGAAATCGGGGCGGCAGTGCGCGCTGCCATTTCACCTTGAAGCAGACCAATTTGGGAGTTGCAGGAGGCGGAACCGGGCAGTGCCAGGTGAGCGATGGAGGCTTGCTCGACGTAACCTTTTGACAAGTGCTTTGTTTGACAAGTGCTTTGTTCGATAAGTGCTTTGTTTGATGAGTGCTTTGTTTGACAAGTGCTTTGTTTGATAGGTACGTTGATGGCCGCGTCCGTCTCGAAGGGTCTCTACACCGTTTCTACTCTCTCCACTCTCTCTACCCTCTCTCTACACCGTCTACCCCTTTACCGCCTCGGCCCTCTCGGCCCGGGGCACTTCGAAATCTCGGGTTCTAACGTCGGGGTTGAGCGGCCTACACTGGGCAACCGGGAGAATTTGATGGAGAGCCGGGGATGACCGGGGGAAAGAGTACTTCGGGTCTGGGCGCACGGGTCGAGCGGATCCGAACTTTCATCTTCCATGATCTATGGCAGATCGATCTGGGTGCGCGAAGTGTGAGCGCATCCCTGATTCGGTTTCTCCAGTTTTCCGTGATGGTCGGACAGGGCTTCGTCAACGATCGGCTGCTGCTGCGGGCGAGTGCTCTCACGTTCATGACAGCGCTCTCGGCGATTCCTCTTCTGGTGGTCGTGGTGGCGCTGGTCGGACTGGTGGGCGGCCAGGAATCCCTGGTGGACATGGCGGTCAAGCAGTTGACCGCGGTCAGCCCCGAAGCCAATCGCTGGATCATCTCGAGGATTCAAGAAGTTCATATCGGTAATCTCGGTACTCTGGGTGGCGCCACTTTGATTCTCTCGGCGGTTCTTGGCCTGAGGCACTTGGAGAGCACCCTGGGCGACATTTGGGGGGTGCGCCAAAACCGGAGCTGGCCCCGCCGGTTCGCCGATTACCTGGCCGTGCTGGTTGTCGGGCCGATCCTGACCGGAGTCGCGGTTTCTCTCTGGGCGAGCCTGGCCAACGAATCTCTCGCCCAGAGCCTTCAGGGCCTTCCCTTTATTGGCTGGCTGCATGAACTCCAGCTCATCCAACTCCCCCAGGTGCTGATCTGGGCGGCTTTTGGATTCCTCTATTGGTTCTTCCCCAACACAAACGTCAACTTGCGTTCGGCGGCACTCGGCGCCCTGGTTGCGACGCTTCTGTTCTCCGTGACCCGGGTCTTTTATGTGGATCTGGGTGTGGGCGCTGCCCGCTACAGTGTTCTTTTTGGGGGGCTGGTGGCGCTGCCTCTTGTACTGACCTGGCTCTATGTTTGCTGGGCCGTCGTCCTCTTTGGAGCCGAAGTCGCGTTCGCCCACCAGAACATTGCCCACTACCGAGAAGACCTGCGCCGAACGGTTCTAGCGCCGGCAGAGAGGGAGTATCTGGCGGTGCGGCTGATGGTCGCGGTAGCCCGGGCGTTCAAAAATCGTGAGGAACCCCGGGCGGCTGAAGACCTGTCCGGGGAACTCGACGCGCCGGTGCGTGCGCTCCGGGAGCTGCTCGATGAACTCGAAGCCGGCGATCTCTTGGTGGCGGCCGGGCGTGGGGACCGAGAGGCCAGATATCTTCCCGCGCGCCCCATCGCCGATACGACGGTGGCCGATGTGCTCCAGGTGATTCGCAGCGTTCGCCGTGCGCCGGTTCCCTTGGTTTCCCCCGAATTGAGCGCACAAAAGGCGTCGGGACGAAACCCAGTGCTGGACGAACTATTCGTCGAACTGGACGACGCTTTGGTGCGAATCGGCGGTGGCCATACCCTCTCGGACCTCGCGAGTGCTCCTCCCCACGCCTCGGTGGAAAATTCCATTGCATGAGCCCGCATGAGCCCGCATGAGCCCGTTTGAGAAGGCAAGAGAGGCATACGTCTTCCCCGATTCGCGAAAGGGCAAGACGGCGAGAAAGTTTTTTGAAGAAAATCTCGGATAGGGGTGCGAGAGATTGGCTCTTCGGGCTACATCCTTCGGCTCAAGCGAGTGAACGCCGGCGGACGGTTTTCCCGTATTAGAAAAAGGAGAAGGTCATAATGGAGTCAATATTTCCTGAACGATTGCGGCGAGGGGGATTGGCTGTCCTGGTTGGTCTTGCTTTGGTGTGCACCCTGGCGCTGACCGCTTGCAAGACTCCTGAGGGCGAGACAGGCGAGGAGCAGCGGGCGGCTATTCGAAAGACCAACCAGGAAATCTTGAACAAGGTTTACGCGGGCTACGACAGCGCCAAGAGCCAGGTCGGGAGTTCGGTTGCTTATGCGACCTTCAGCAGCATCGACGCCAAGATTCTCTTTGGCGGAACCGGGAACGGCTATGGACTCCTTACCGACAAAACTACGGGCAAGCAGACTTTTATGCGGATGACGAAATTGCAGGTGGGCATCGGCCTAGGGATTCAGGAACTGAGCCTGCTACTCATTTTTCAATCAAAAGAGACCCTGGCGCGCTTCATGGAAGATGGCTGGACATTCGGAGGCGGGGCTTCGGCGGCGCTGAAGTCGGACCAAACGGGCGCGGATGCACCGGCTTATGACAAGTCCATGCAGACCACTCTGGACCAGGATCCCCTGGTCTATCAGGTGACCAATATGGGGGTCAATCTTTCGGCCACCCTGCAAGGGATCAAGTTTTCCAGGGATTCGGCGCTCAATTAACGCTCCGGGTCCGGCGGACCGGCGGCGGCGCGCACTCCCTCGACGGAGTACCCCGCGTGAGCGGCCTGCTCCGAAAATTACCGGCGACAGGGACCTCTGCGGACTGCTTTGTTGGCAGAGGGGAACGGGACTATGGAGCAGGCTCAGTGCTGGCCCAGGAACTCGAGCACATCGGCTTTGAGTTTCTGGGCTGCCGGTCGCCCGGGCCGATTGAAGAAGCCGTGGCCCTCGCCCTCATAGACGATGCCCTGCGCAGGATGATTCTCGGCCTGGAGCCATTCCAGGCAAAGGCGGGTTGATTCAGCCAAGGGGTCCTTGGAAGCAGCCGCGAGAAAGCTGGGGGGACAGCGATCAAAGCTCAGGTCCATGGGGGTTATCGCCAGCTCGGGTCCCACTTTTTCTGCGAATGCCGCCTTGCCCGCGTAGCTCTGGAGCATCAAGGAGGCACCCGGAAAACCATTTCGGATCCAACTGAGGCGATCCAGCACGCCGTAGAGGGAGACCACGGAGAGGGGCGAGAGTGCGGGCCGATGAGCGGGGTCCACGCCCAGATCGTTCATCAAGTGGGGATTGGCGCATAAGAGGCCAAGCATCAGGGCCAGGTTACCCCCCGCGGAATCGCCCATCAGATGCACTCCATCGTGCTCGGGAAACTCTTCCTGGACCCAGCACAAACCTCCGAGCAGTGCGCGCAGTATCCCAGGATGCGGAGTCTCCGGGGCCAGGGGATACTCGAAATTGAAAACCGGGTAGCCGGCTTCGGCGAGAAAAACCAACTCGGGGGAGTAGAGTTCCTTCTTGCCGATGATCCAGCCCCCACCGTGGATGTAGACCACCGGAGCTCGGCCCCGGGAGCCAGCAGCGGGGGCAAGGTATTCAAGGCTTTCACCCGGCTGGGAGCCGTACGCGAAAAGCCGTGCGGGTACGGGGGGAGGGGCCCGCCGTCCCAGGCGAGCGAATGCCCCCAGCAGCCCCATCAGTCCGCGCATGAGGATGAGCCCGAGACGCTGCCATGGGGAGAGGGAGTGGGGTTGGGGTTGGGGTTGGGAGTGGGGTTGGGAGTGGGATTCGAGGGGCATGATCAAGCCCTCCCGTTTTCAACGGTCGCGCCAATGGCGCCGATCAGCCGATCGGCCAATTTGCGACGCTGGTGAACGCCGTCTCCCAATAGGGCCTGGTTGTGCATGCTGCGCTTGAAGTAGATATGGACATTGCACTCCCAGGTAAAACCAATTCCGCCGTGGAGTTGCACCGCCCGGTCTGAGATGAAGGCCCCCGCATCCGAGGCGGCGCTCTTCGCCATGCAGGCGGCTTCGATGGATTTGGGCGAACCCATATCGATGCAGCAGGCCGCATGATAGAGGAGTGATCGGGCACGATCGATCTCCACCATGGCGTTGACGAGAGGATGTTTGACCGCCTGGAAGAAGCCCAAAGGATGGTCAAACTGTTTGCGGTTCTTGGCGTACTCCACTGTGGTTTGAAGTTGCCATTCGCTCGTCCCGCACAAGTCCGCGCTCACGAGTACGAGGAGCCCCGGCCATGCGCATTGGAGGACTTCTTCACCGTTGGGACTGACCACGTCCTTCGCCGAAAGCCGAACGTCCGAAAGCCGAAGCGTGCCCTGGTCCCGAGTCAAGTCATGGATATGATCCTGCTCCAGGGAAAGGCCTTCGGCCTCGGAAGCCAGCGTGAATAGGAGGAGCCCGTCGTCGACCCGCGCAGTCCCGACAAAGAAGTCCGCTTTGAAGGCGTCCTGGACGAAATGGGCCGAGCCGTTGAGGATGTACCCGTCGCCCTGGCGGGTCCCGGTGATGCCACAGTCACCGGGCTCCCAACTCCCGGATGCCGGTGTGATGGCCAGGGAAGCGGTCGTCCCCATAGCGATTCGGCGAAGTTGTTCACGCCCGGGGGCGCTGGCGGCTGAGCGCAGGACCAGAGCCGCGCTCAGGGTCGAAATCAGTGGAGAGGGCAGCGCGTGGCGACCCACTTCCTCCACTAGGCCCGCGATCCCCACCATCGAAATCCCCGCGCCTCCGTCGGCTTCTTCCACGGCCAAGCCCGCCCAGCCCAGTTCAACGATTTGCTTCCAGAGCTCCGGGTCCCATGGGGGACGTTGTCCGTGGTCGTAGACGGGTTCGGGGGCCTCGGCGACCAGCTTTCGGAGCGCTTCAACCGGAAGCTTTTCGTCGAGAAATTTCCGGGCGAGGTCCCGGAGCATCTCCTCGTCTTCGCCAAAGCCAAGGTCAGGCGGTGTCGACGCTTGGCTCATCACAGTCTCCTTCTGAGCTGTCGGTCAGCGGTTGGCTACTTGGATTTCGCCAGGCCGAGCACACGCTCGCCTAGGATATTGCGTTGAATTTCGTTGGTGCCCGCAGCGATGGTGTGGCCGTAGGAATTCATATAAGCCAGGGGCCAGTAGCCCTGGCTGGGTGCCGACGAATCGAGCTTGTAGAGCATTGAACTAGCGCCAGCGATCTCGACGCCGAGCCGTGCGTTGTGCTGAGAAAGCTCGCTGCCCACGAGCTTTTGCTGGAGAGGCAGCCGCATGGGATGATCGCAGAGGCCAGGGACCCGGGCTCGCCGGGCGTTCTGGGCCAACCCCTCGGCCACGATGGCGCGTTGCATGATGGCATCCCGAGTCATGGGGTCATCGGCAGCGCAAACTCCGTTCCGTTGGGTCTCGCGCGCCAGGTTGATCAGCCGCTGGGTGGGGCGCGCGGCTTCTCCGCTCCCCCCGCCCGCGCTCTCGGCAGCGCCTCGCTCATAGGTCAAGGTGGTCATGGCCACGGTCCAGCCTTTTCCCACAGCATCCAGCCGGTAACTGTCCGGGATGACCGCATCCTCGAAGAGCACCTCGTTAAAACCGCTCTCGCCTGTGATTTTCACCAGGGGCCGGACGGTCACACCCGGATGCCCTTCTATGGGCGCCAGGAAATACGTGAGACCGTCGTACTTGTGATGCTTGCTCGTGCGGGTGATCAGGATCATCCACTGGGCAAAATGGCCCAGGCTGGTCCAGACCTTGTGGCCGTTGACGATCCAGTTGTCTCCTTGGGGAATCGCCTGGGTCTGTTGGTTGGCCATGTCCGAGCCGGCGCCGGGTTCGCTGAAGCCCTGGCACCAGATCTCCGAGCCACTGAGAGCACCCGGAATGAATTTCTTTTTCTGTTCTTCGCTGCCGTGTTGGAGGATCGTGGGGGCGGCCATGTTGAGCCCAACCACATTGATCATGAAGGGAACTCGGGCCTTGCCAAGCGCCTGGTTGGCAATTTTCTGGAAACCTTGGTGGCCCCGCCCCCCATACTCCACGGGATAGTCGCAGCCGATCAGGCCCGCCTCGTAGCAGCGCCCTTGCCAGTCCTGGAGATAATCGCGTTGCCCCACCGTCATGACCTCGATGGGGCTGAGCGGGAGCCGTTCCGGGGGTGGAGGCGGCGGGTTTTCGTCGAGCCACCGGCGGGCGTACTCATCGAACTCAGCATGCTCTGGGCTCAGATGGGGGGCACTCATCGGGGATCTCCTTGTGCGGGAAGCAAACGATTTGGCCTTGGTCGGCTTCTTAATCTAGCCAAGACCAGAACCAATGGGGCCGGACACCGGCGGCAATGGGCGCTCCGAATCGGGGGAGGATCGGGGCACGAGAGAGGAGGGAGGAGAGTGGAGGGTTAACGGGTTCGGCAGCGCTCTGCAGGCACGCCGAGCTCCTGCAACATGTACCGCTTGAACTCCTCGGCGTAGGGCTGCGCCTCCAACGCTTTTTTCATGCAAAGGAGCCAGGCGTCGCGCTCTTCGGTGCCGATTGCCAGGTGGGCATGGGCTTCGGGGATATTAATCTTGCCGTACTTCTCCCCGTAGGTATTGGGTCCGTTGAGCCATCCCGAAAGAAAAAGCGACAATTTGTCCCGGGCTTTCGTGAGGTCCGTCGGGTGCATGGCGCGAACCCTGCGTGCTTCGGGCAACTGATCCATGAAGTCATAGAAAAGGTCGACGAGTTTCCCCAGACCTTCGGCGCCCCCCGCCGCCCGAAAGGAAGTGTCCCCGGTGCCGTAGGGGGGAATTTCAGAAGGCCACTCCGGGTCGCTCATGGTTGAACCTCATTTTAGAGTCGCGGGGTGGAAAGTCGCGCGGTGGAGGATTGCGAGAACAGCGAGCCCCACGAGAATGATTAGGACCCGAGAGAAGGAAACACCCAGACTCCCGGGCTTTCTGTATGTTGAAGCTCTACGTCAGGAGGGGCAAGGGTGGCCCGAGTCATTGGCTGCAAAGAGCGAGAAATCCCGCCCCGGGTGCCTGTCTCACAAAGTGGGCGCGTCTGGCGCAAGGGGAAGAGTTGAGTCTGCCCGTCTCCGCACATGAATCGCCCAAACCGGGTGCAGAGTCCGTGGCCTGCATCGGCATGGGGGTGATTGGGTGCGGTTGGGCGTCGTATTTTGCCGGACGCGGTGTCCCCGTGCGCGCCTGGGACCCGAATCCCGCGGCGAAGGCGCTGTTTGAGAGAACCCTGGCCCAGGCCTGGCCCGGCATGGAGGCGTTGGGCCTGGCTGACCAAGCCTCGCCCGAACTGGTCCAATTTTGCAATACGGCAGAAGAGGCCGTGGCGGGGACGACCCTCGTCCAGGAAAGCGCACCCGAGCGCTTGGAACTCAAACAAGAACTGCTGGCAGAGTTGGATCGTTACTGCGACCCCGGGGTGATTATCGCTTCGTCAACCTCGGGCTACCGAATCAGTGCATTGACGGCGCGGTGCACCGTTATGCCCGAGCGTGTGGTGGTCGCCCACCCCTTCAACCCTGTTTACCTCCTGCCCCTGGTCGAACTGGTGGCCGGGCCAGGCACCTCGAAAAAAGCGATGGACACCGCCGAGGCTTTCTATCGATCCGGCGGCAAGACGGTCATGCGCCTCGAGCGCGAGGTGGATGGCTTCGTGGCGGATAGATTGCAGGAAGCTCTGTGGCGAGAAGCTCTACACATGCTGGCCAACGGTGAGGCGACAGTGGAGCAACTCGACTTGTCCATTACTGCAGGGCCCGGCCTGCGCTGGGCCCTCATGGGCCCCATGCTCACTTTTCATCTCGCCGGAGGCGAGGGCGGGATGGCGCACATGCTCGACCACTTCGGTCCGTCGCTGAAATCTCCGTGGACTCGCCTGGAAGCCCCCGAGTTGACCCCTGCTTTGCGAGACGCGGCTGTGGATGGCTGCCAGGTGGCTGCAGCAGGGCGGAGCGTGGAGACCCTGGTCCGGGAGCGGGATGCAGGGCTGGTGGCCGTCCTTCAGGCGCTTCGAAAGAACAAGCTGGGAACCCCGGGCGAGAGCTGAGCCCCGGGGTTTCGTACTTCAGCTCACCAGTATCCCGCCGTCGCAACTAATGACTTCGCCCACCGTGAAGGCACCTGCCCGGGAACTCAGGAAAATAGCCAGGCCGGCAATATCTTCGGGCGTGCCGACACGTCCGCGCGGGTTGACTCGGCCCACCGCATCCCAGTCCGTGGTCTCGACATCGCCCCCACCGCCCACGCCCGTGGAGAGCATCCATGTGGGAAAGGGGCCCGGCGCGATGGCATTGACGATGATGTTTCGCTTCACGAGATGAGACGCCAGTTGGCGGGTGAGGGCGTGAACCGCGGCCTTGGAGGGGCCGTAGGAGAAGGTGTCGAAGACGGGGGTCTTGATCCCGTCGATGGAGCCGACATTGATCACCCGAGCGGGGTCCTCGGGGCTGGCTCCGGCTTCGAGCAAGGGCAACAGGCGCTGGGTGAGAAAGAAAACGCCCTTGACGTTGGTATCCATGACCTTGTCCCAGCCGAGTTCGGGAAATGCTTCGAGTCCGGCCCCCCAGGAGACCCCGGCATTGTTCACAAGGATGTCGACGCGCTGCTCGCGGTTCGTGAGCTCCTGGGTAAGCTCATCGATGCCCGACAACTCAGCCAGATTGGCGGGCAACCCGACACATTCTCCGCCAAATTTCTCGACGAGTCGCTTCGCCGTGGCATGGCAGGCTTCGGCTTTGCGGGAACTGATATAGACCTTTGCCCCATTGGCGAGAAAGCCCGCGGCGATCATTTCGCCGATGCCCCGGGATCCGCCGGTGACGACGGCCACTTTGCCCTTGATGGAGAAGAGATTCTCGAGATTCATGATGCTCCTGGTGTGTAGGGGGTAGGGGATAGGGAATACGGGATAAGAGGCACAGGACTGGGGAGCTGGGGGTACGGGGCAGAGTTCTTGAACCCTGCCGGGCTTGGGATTGATTCAATCGTAGATCAATTTTCGATTCGTGTCTGTCCAGTGGCAATTGAACCCGATGGGGCCGTCGCTACTTTCTGGGCCAACGAAGCTCACCCACGGCAGCGAGTCACTCACATGAACCCCCGGCTTCCGCTTGAGCGGATTTTCGGCCAAGCAAGGAGGAGAACCACGATGGTTGTCGCCCTATTTCGGTCCAGGCTCCGCAGCGACCAGAAAGAGGAGTACCGCGTGGTCTCCGCCCGGATGCTCGAACTCGCTCGCGCCATGCCGGGCTTTATCAATTTCAAGGCCTTTGGGGCGGACGACGGCGAACGGATTTCCGTGGTGGAATTTGAGAACCTGGGTGCATTGGAGGCCTGGCGCGACCACGCCGAACACCTGGTCGCCCAGCGGGCCGGGCGCGATCGCTTCTATTCGGCCTATCGCCTTCAGGTCTGCGAAACCATCCGGGACTACGGGTTCGATGGCGAGAATCGACACGAAGCCGATTTGGGCTAGGCGCGCGCCTGGGCTGAGTGTTTGCCCGGACGGGATTCAGGCCCGAGGCGGACGATCCACGATCAACGATGCCTGTCCCCGTGCGCAGACGCCCTGGTCATCGAAAATGATCGCGGAGGATTGGCCCAGGCCATCGTCGGTGATCGAGGCAGATCCTTCCAAGGCGAGCCACTCACTTTGGGGTTCGCGAAGGATATGTAGGCTCAGGTCCGCATTCGGGGAAGTCCACTCGGAGAAATCCAGGGCATTGGCAATGCCTGCGGAGAAGTCACTGAGCGCGGCGAGCCGTACGATGGGCGCATTGGGCTCGCCGGCAACCAGGGCCTTCCGCAAGCGGACCCAAGCCCGATTTTCCTGGCCGGGCTGAGAGAGTTTGTCCCGACGGAAGTCTACGGCCCGCAGCCACCCGGGTACGTAGGAGAGGTTTGGGCGGGTTACCGGCCGCTCGGTTCCGGATTTTGGCAAAGGCGGAGGCGTGAGGGAGAATGCGTACTCGTCTCCCGGGCTAAGCGAGGGATCCGTGCGGACCCGTAGCGCCGAGGCACGCGCCACAGCCTTGCCTTCGTACTCAAGCCAGGCGTCAACCACCTGGATTCGACGGCCCGCCCGAACCACTCGCACTTTGGGGCTGAGCGCCTTCATGGGCACGGGCCGCATCAGGTCGATGCTGAGTCGAGCGATTCGCATGGGGCAGGGCGCCTCCACACGTTCCACTGCCCGGGCGAGGATGCCCGATACCGCACCCCCGTTCTGATGCTCCGGGTTCCAGGGGCCTTGGGCGATAGATGTGGGCACCAGCCAATCGCCATCCCGGGTGTAGACGGAATTTTCTTTATCACGCAGTTCTTGAGTCATGGGGGCGGCAGCATACGCATTTCGGTTGGGCCAAGCTAGGCAAATGATCGCTTTGGTGCGACTCTTCCCGGCCCTTGGATGAGCCCCTGAAAGTCCAGTTTGGCCTTGACCCAGTCGCCCTGCTGCCCGACGTTTTTCGCGAGAGAAAGGCGAGGCATATGCTGGCTAATCCAGGAGAATTCCCCTTTCCCATTCCCGTGGGCTGGTTTCGTGTGGGCTTCCTTGACCAAATTGCGCCGGGCCGGGCGACTCGCCTACGCTTCTGGGGCGAAGAGTTGGTGCTCGTCTCCACGGCATCCCGCGAGGTTGGACTCTTCGGTGCCTATTGTCCGCACCTGGGCGCTCATCTGGGATTCGGGACCGTCGTTGAAGGCGAAGGCTTTCGCTGTCCGTTTCATGCCTGGCGCTTCGACCTCGAGGGCAGGTGTGTCGAGGTCCCCTACGCGAAACGGATCCCTGCCCGGGCCCGGCTCCGCCGTTACCCGACCGAGGTGAAGAGCGGCATTGTTTGGGCCTGGTATCACCCTTCCGGCGACGGACCGAACTGGCCTGTCCCCGAAATTCCGGAGCTTGATAATTCGGAATGGAGTGCGCCCACCCATCATCACTGGACGATTCGCACTCGAAATCAGGAGATTGCCGAGAACACTTCAGACCCCGCTCATTTTCGTGCGGTCCACGGCTTTGCCGAGGCTCCTGATCCAGAGATCACTTTCGAGGGCCCGCTGTACCGCTCGGTCACACTCTCAAGAGTACCTCGACCCGAGGGAGAGATGGCGGTGTCGCGACTCGAAGTGACCTGGCACGGGATGGGGCTCGGCGTGGTGCGGGCGTCCGGGGCCTTTGAGTTACTCGTGGTTGGAACGAACACCCCCATCGATGGGGGTGCGGTGGACGCCTGTTTCTCCTTTTCGGTCAATCGGGCCCGGGGGCTGCACCCGGACAAGGGGGCCGGGCGGGCTTTCATCACCGAGGCGATCCGCCAGATGGAACAGGACATTCCGATCTGGGAGAACAAGGTTTTTGCGGTCCGCCCGGTCCTCTGCGAGGGCGACGGGCCCATCGGGGCTTTCCGGGAATGGGCAAAACAGTTCTATCCCCACGAGGCCTGAGCCCGAAGGTGGGGGGTCGTATGGCGTATGACCAGCATATGCGCCCCCAACAGCCTTTGCCGTGAGGAGTGCATCCTGGCGCACGCCGCTAAGCTCACGCGATGTACAC
>CAWVXN010000029.1:0-14125 GCA_963933695.1 uncultured Myxococcales bacterium
CGCGACCGCCGACCGGGGCAGCTGGTTCTTCAGGGCACAGGTTCTCTGGCAGAGCCTCGACGGCTCCCAGTTCCTCCGCCTGATGCAAACGGGAGGGCTCTTCAATCAGACTCCCCATGTCCTTGCCCCGGGCGGGTGGCTGGGCTGGATGGTCCTGCCCTCCGCGGGAATTTTGCTCGTCGACTTAATCCGCCGGCAGCGTCGAGGCTCACCCGCCCGCCTCGACCCGCGTTTTTTTCTGCTCGGCTTCGCGCTCCTGTTGACCTTGCTCATGCTCGCCCTCCCGGGCGCTGTGCGCGCGCATCATCAACTCAACACCCTGCCCCTGCTGCACTTGATCATCGCCTGTGCGGCCCTGACCCTCTGGCGCAGTGGTGGTTCGAGGCTGAACCGGCTCGCCCGGGGCGTGGCCTGCGCCGGAATCGCCGGGGTCGTGGTGAGCAACCTTGTTCTCATCCAACACACTTCGCAATTCATCGAGACCACGGGCGGACGCGGACGCTGGAGTCATGCCCTCAACGAGTTTGCCGAAGAAATCGATCGAGAACCCGCAAATACAGTGGTCAGCCTGGACTGGGGCTTCCACGAACCCCTGCTCTTTCTCACCCGACAAACCCGGCTGGTCGAGAGCATCTGGTCCCTGCCCCAAACTCTGGCCCAGGGAAAGCCATGGATTTTCGAAGCCGACGCTCAGACCGTCTACCTCGTGCACGACATCCCCTACGACCTCTTCGGCTTGGGACCGAAACTGCTGCTGGCCGCCCGCCTGGCCCAGACCCCCGCCGCCCGGATCACGCCGCACCGAGACCGAACCGGCGACCCGGCGTTCTACAGCGTGCGCTTCGCCGGCCCCCACCGACTCAGCTACGACGGCCAATTCCGGGTTCGCCCCAGGCCGGCTCGGTAAACCAGTCCCCGGCGGCGCGCTCAGCGCCCGGGCATCCGCACCTCAGCCCCGGTCAGGACCGCCGATTCGGGCACCCCCAAGCGCTCGGTCCCGTCGTTCCGCTTGACCCAATAAGGGGCCACAGCCTGGGTCCGACGAGGGGTCTCGGAGAAAGCCCCCCGGTCGGTTGAGTACGGAAGAATCAGCACGGCTTCGCCGTTTTCATCGGCCACCGCTTGAGCCGCGTAGTCGAAGGCCCGTCCCTGGTTGGAGCGCAGCTTCAATGAAACCTCCACGATCTCGCCCGGGGACGCCTCGATCACCGCACGCGCGCCGGGAACGATTTGAAAGAGCTTGTAGGCAACCCCGCCCCCCGATCGAGGACGAAAGATTTCGCTTACCCCTTTGCCGCCGGGAAGCGACTCGCCCACGAGCCGAAACCGAGTCAGCGCCGGCTTATTCCCCGTGGCCCGGCCATCGTGGGCATGCAACTGACCCGCCACGGACCGGGGCTCCTCCTGGGAGGTGGTAATCACATACCGACCCTCCAACACCTCGGCCAAGCGAAGCGCCCGGGCCTCGCTACGAGCCTCGAGGAACGCAAAGGACGCGTCCCAATTCCTTCGCCCGATATACCACCAGAAAGGATCCGTCGCGGTGGCCCGACGCGCGCCGTACTGGATCGCGTGGCCGAGGTTCGCGTGGGCGATCACCCCATAAGCCGGCGGCGGCCCCGGCGACAGGTAGCCCCCGGTCTCCGGCGTCAGCCCACGCACATCGGCCATGAAGCCGGACAATGTCGCGGCCACGCTGTGGGTCGCTGCCCATGAGGGCGCCCGATCGACTTCGAGAGCGGCCAGGGAACTGCGCGCGCGCGGGCCGTAGACCGCGATCAGAACGGGCCACAGCAAAACGACAAGGAGCACCACCACCCCCGCTGCCCGAGCCGCGGTCCGAAGAAAGGGTCCGCGAATCCGACGGCTAAGCACGCGAACGACGCCGATGGCCGCTACCCCGAAGAACAACGCGAAGGCCGGCGCAAAGTCATTGCCGTAGCGCCTCTGGCCCAGGGTCAGCAAGGCGAAGAAGAGCCCCCAGGCCCCAAGCAGAATAGTGCTCGCGCCAGTCGGTCCCCGGCCGCCGCGAGCACCTGCCAGGCCGAAGGCTGCCGCTGGGGCAAAGGGAATCGTGTACACGAGCCAGCCCCAGGAACGCACGGGATTGGCCCCGGCCACTCCCGAAGCCGGAGCAAAGAGCGGCCTCTGTTCGCCGGTCACCGCCCCCACACCGTCGGCCTGAAAAAGAAACTGGAAGGCCGGCTCAAGCCCATCGCGGATCTCGGGCACGAGCACTGCCCCGCACACCCCCACGGCCCCAGTTCCCGCGGCCACGAGTCCCCGGCGAAGAATTCCGCCCTCGGACAGCCTCGACTCGCTGAGCCAGAGCGCCGTCGCCACAACCGCCACGGCCCCGGTGGCCAAAACATGAAGCCAGGAAAGCGCGATGGACGAAAACCAGCCGCCCAGGGGCTCGGGCGAGAAAAGCACCCCGGGCACCAGCAAAAGGCTGCAGGCCCCAGCCGCCGCTGCCTGGGCGAGTAGAACTCGCCGGCCTCCCCGAATAATTCCGACAGCGATGAGCAGGAAGTTCGCCAGGCCCAGATACAAGAGGCTCCCGTGCCAGGTCAGCAGTAGGAAAAGCTGAGCGGCCCCGAGCAATCCCCCCCAGCCCCTCACCCGGCGCTGCCCGGCGTCCGCCTCGAGAAGCCCCAGGCACGCCAGCAACAGCCAAGCACCCAGCATCGCCACCGCCGAGTGGTGATCGGGATTGCCAACCCGGGAATAGGCAACGCCGATGGGCAGGCACGCGTAACACAGGGCCGCCGCGAAACCGACGCTCCGAGAAGCCAGTAGGCTGCCCGCCCAATACACGGGGATCAGGGTCAGCGCACCCCAGGCGGGTCCCGTCCAGGCGGCAACCTGTTCAAAACCCCGGGGTGTATCCGCCAGGAGCCGGGCGACGCTTCCCAGCACAAAATCGAAGAGGGGGGCCCAGGGGACAGACGCTCCGCCGGGATAATTGATGTAGGGATCAAAGAGCAGGACCGCGGGGAAATTGACGAAAGTGTAGAACGCCCGGCGCAGATGGTATTGCGCGTCGGCGGGCGGGAAGACCACTTCGTCCCCCACGAAAACGAATTCAAAACCGAGGGAACGAATCGCCAGGGCGAGGGCCATCAAAGACGCGAGACCCAGACCGACCCCGGCCCACCGAAAGGCCGCGGACCCGGGGGACTCCAATGCTCTGCTCACTGTGATCCGTTCACTATGATCTGTTCACTATGGCCTGCTCACTATGGTCTACTGACTATGGTCTACTGACTGTGGCCTACTGACTGTGGCCTGCTCACTGTCATCCGGCCCTCGGGCAAGCAAGCCACCGGCCCGATGCCCGGGCGCGCATCACGCCGCGGGAACGAGCCCGGTGGACTCGTCGACCAGACGGTAACGGCGACCGCAGCGGCAGGCGAGGTCGGCCCCCAGAGAGGCGGCGCACTCGCACACCCAGGCGATCCGCCGGGCGGGATTCCCCGCCACCAGAGCGTGGGCCGGCACGTCCCGGGTCACTACGGCACCCGCCGCCACGAAGGCATGCTCGCCGACGGTGTGGCCGCAAACCACGGTGACATTCGCGCCCAGGGACGCCCCGCGACAAACCCGGGTGGGAACGAATTCCGCTGGCGGCAGGGCCCGAACCGCCCGGGGGCGTAGGTCATTGGTGAAGGTGGCGTTGGGGCCGACGAAAACGTCGTTCTCGAGTTCGACCCCATCCCACACCTGGACGCCGTTCTTGACCACCACCCCATCGCCGATCACCGCGCCGTCCTCGATGAAGGTTTGGCCACAAAGGTTGCAGTTGCGCCCGACGACGGCTCCGGCCATCACGTGGGACAGAGCCCAGACCCGGGTTCCGGCGCCCACGGTTTCGCTCTCGCACAGGGCATGGGGATGGACGAAAACTCCGTCCGCTCGCTCTTCCAGGCTCAATTCATGCTCTCCCATTTTTCACCGCAGCGGCGAGAACCGCCACCACCCTCTCCTGCTGCTCCGGGCGAATACCCGGGAAAATAGGCAACGAAATCATCTCGTCCGCCGCCCTTTCGGCCCGAGGAAAATCGCCGACGCCATGGCCCAGAAAGGCAAAGGCCCCCAAGCGGTGAATCGGATGCGGATAGTGGATGCCCGCACCCACTTCCTCGGCGTGAAGAGCCGCCAGAACCCGGTCCCGCTCGGCCACCCGTATGGCATAGATATGCCAGACATGACCCTCGTCTCGATTTCCGAAGGGGAGCCCGACACCTTCGAGAGGGGCCAGTAGAGCATCGTAGAGAACAGCGGCCGCCCGCCGCGCCTGATTCCAGGCGTCCAGACGACGAAGTTTCGCCAAAAGGACCACCGCCTGCAGAGCATCGAGGCGCGAATTGAATCCAACCTGGGGGTGCTCATATTTCACTTCGCTGCCGTAATTGCGGAGCCGCCGCACGCGATCCGCGAGTTCGGGGTTCCGCGTAGTCACCGCGCCCGCATCCCCATAGGCACCGAGGTTTTTGCCCGGATAGAAACTGGTTCCGGCGATTTCGCCGAACCCCCCGGCGGCCCGGCCATTCCGACGTGCCCCCTGGGCCTGGGCGGCGTCCTCGATGAGCGCAATTCCCGCATCGGCGGCCAGCGCCTCAAAATCCTCCTGGGCCGCGAGTTCACCGAAGAGGTCCACGCCCATCAGCGCACGGGTTTGAGGGCCAATCCGCTCGGCGACCCCTGGGATGTCCAACCCGGTTCCCGCTTCGGCGCAGTCGACCAAAACCGGGCGCGCACCCGCGCGCAGAACGGCCAGGGCCGAGGCCACGAAGGTATTCGCCGGCAGGATGACCTCGTCGCCGGCGCCGATTTCCAGGGCACGCAGTCCCAATTCCAGGGCATCGGTTCCATTGGCGACCCCGATGCAATGCTCGACGCCGCAGAATCCGGCGTATTCGTTTTCGAATTCGGCGACCGTCGGACCGAGAACGAACTCCCCCGCCTCCATCAGACGCTCGAAACCTTCGCGAACCTCCCCCCGGATTTCCCGGTGCTGGAACGAAAGGTCCATCAGGGGAATCTTCATTCGCCCGGCACCTCTACTTCGCGTCCGCCCTCGCGCATTGAAAGAGAAAGCGCATCGAGCACCCGGACCACCGCCAAGCCCGCCCGGCCGTCGGAAATCGGTGTTGCCAGCCCGGACACACAGTCGAGGAAATGCTCGCATTCGTTGCGCAGGGGTTCGCTTTTCGCCACGACGGGTTCGGTGACCTCGCCCAGGTGGACACTGGTCCGAAATGAGGAGAAAGAATCGATCATCCCCGGACTATCGGCTCCCCCTTTCGCGTGAAACTCCGACACCTGCTTGTCGTGCAGACGGAGCGGGGTTTCCATGTCGACATCGTCGAAGGTCAGCATCTTCTTTTCGCCGACTACGGTGATATCCCTCGACTTGCGCGGATTGAGCCACGAAGCGTGCAGGTTCACCAGGACACCGTTCGGATAGCGAAGTGTCGCAAAAACCACATCGGCGATTCCCGGGTTGATAAACTCTCCGCCCACCGCCGAGACCGAGGTGGGCCAGGCATCCAACCAAAAGCTCGCCAACGAAATGTCATGGGCGGCCAGGTCCCAAGCCGCATCGACATCGGTCCGGATGGGTCCCAGATTGGTTCGCACCATGGAGATGTAGTAGATGCGACCGAGTTCATCCTCTTCGATGAAATCCCGCACCCTGCGCGAGGCCTCGTTGTAGAGGAAAACGTGGCCGACCATCAAAACCACACCCTTGTTTTCCGCCAGCGCGCAGAGTTCACGACTGGAGGCCACCGAATCGGTCAGGGGCTTCTCCACCAGAACGTGCTTGCCCCGGGCCAAGGCCCGACGAGCGAGTTCGAAATGGCTGGAGGTGGGGGTCGCAATCACCACCCCATCGAGTTCGGCATCCTCCACCACGGACTCGAAGTCCGTCCGAACCTCCACCGAAGGAAAACGGGCCCGGATCGCGGCGAGGCGATTCTCGTCCCGGTCGACCACGTAACGCACCCGACTGCGGTCGCTCATGGAAAAATTGTTAATGAGATTGGGCCCCCAATGCCCAGCGCCCACCACGGCCAATTCGATCATTCCCGGTCTTCTCCCCTCTCCCGGCCGAGTCTTCCTCCGCCCCGGGTCATCGGTTCCCCAGGGCCGATCATTTTCGAATCCCCAGGCCGAGATAGACAAGGGGTTTGAGCATGGACCACCAGCCCGTGATCGGTTTCATCTTCGTCTGGCCCTGGGCCTTGGGGGGATAGATCTTCGTCACCGCCACTTCCTCGGTGCGATATCCCAGGCGAATCGCCTGGATGTAGAGATAGGGCTCGAGTTCGTACTCGTCCAGCCAGGATTGGTCCAGAGTCAGCCGCGAATCCTCGAGGATAGAACAACGCAGCGCCCGGAAACCATTGGTCGACTCGCTCACTCGCCGGCCCGCCACTGCGGAAAAGAGCCAGGGATGAACCCGGGTGGCAATTTTTCGGTAGAAGGGCATGGGGCCAAAGTGCGCGTTGCTCTTCAGGAAGCGGGAGCCCTGAACGAAATCCGCGCGGCCCTCGGCGATGGGATCGAGCAGTAAAGGGATTTCCTCGGGCGAGTCCTTGTTGTTGCCCGCCATGACCACCGCTACATCGAAGCCGCCAGCCAACGCCAACCCATAACCGGCGCGTATAGCCGCGCCCACCCCCGCGATGCGACCCATGGAATGAACCCGGGCCCCCTCCTCCCGCGCCACCGCGGCCGAACGATCCGTCGAGCCATCGTCCACGACAAGGATTTCATCGACTAGAGGGCGCGGCGTGCGCCGCACGACCTCGCGAATCTTCTCCTCTTCATCGAGGACTGGCGCAATCGCCATCACGGAAAGGCCTTTGTACACCCGCGCAGTGTATCACCCAAGCCCGGAACCGGAATCAGGAACCCGGATCGGTGTCGGGCTCCCAGCCTTCGACGTCACTTTCCAGCGGCGCCTCGTAACCCAGGGCACGCAATTCCTCGAGGTGCTCCGGGGCCATGGGGCCGGCCAACACCAGGGGAACGCGATGCTCGAGATAGTCGACCAGACCCCGGAAAGCTCGGGAATCCAGCTCCGCCGGACGCCACTCACCCCCGGTTCCGAGCCGGGAGGTCTCGGATTGGGCGGGCCTTCCCGGCCCATCGGCCCGATCCGAGAGATCGGAGCCCGCAATCCGGGTCCAGGCACCCGATCCGTAGGCGGCGCTCTCGCCTTCGGTGTCGCAGAAGATCAGCCGATCCTCGGGAACCTCTTCACCCCGCAACTGCGCGCGAAGGGGTCGACCACTCGCCCCAGGCAAACCCGGCAGCCCCGCCAGGGCGAGCAAGGTCGGCGCGATGTCCACATGGCTCACCGGCCCGGCGATCCGCCCGGGCACCAGGCCCGGCGCCGCGACGATGAAGGGCACCCGGGCCAGTTCCGGGGCCGTGGACTGGCCGTGCTGAAAGAACCAGCCATTTTCACCCAGGCTTTCCCCATGATCCGCCGTGAGCAGGATGACGCTGCCCCGCTCACCACTGCGCTTCTCGACTGCCGAGATCACCTGGCCCGCCCAGTGATCCGCGTATTGGATCTCTTCGGCGTAGCGGGCCGCATAGAGCGCGGGATCGCGCAGTTCACCCAGGGCCTGGTAAAAGGGAATGCCCGCTCGGCCAAAATTTTCAGAGAGCACGACCAGATCCCTCTGCAGCTTCAGGGGCACCCGGTCGATCTTCCCCGACCACCCGGACGGAGGCGTATAGGGACCGTGAGGATCCTGGAGGTGAAGCCAGAGAAAGATCGGCTTACCCGGCGAACGCCCCTTCAACCAGGCCAGGGCCCGGTGGGCCGTGGCCTCGGCGAAGCGTTCGAAGTAGCGATCGCGATTCTGCTCCTGGGCGGGCAACTCGTCGTCGTAGGTCTCAAAGCCGCGATCCAGACCCACCCTTCGGCGCAGGACGACATTGCTGATGAAAGCCGCGGTTTCGTAGCCCGCTTCGGCAAAATGCTCGGCCAAGGTGGGAAGCCCTTCGAGGCGTGTATCCCCGTTGCGCGACCCCACCGAATGTTCGCGTACGTAGCGCGATGTCATGATGGACGCGTGGGCCGGAGCGGTCAGGGTCGCCGCCGCAATCGCGTTCTCAAAGAGAACGCCCCGGGCCGCCAAGGCGTCCATGGACGGTGTGATCTCCAGGGGAAATCCGTAGGCGTGAATGTAATCCGGCCGGAGCGTATCCACGGTGATCAGGAGCACATCGGCGCCGGGCGCCTGAATCTGCGCTTGGCAAGCAAACTGCAGGACGAGGAGCCCAAGCAGAGCGGAAAGTCGCCTTTTCATTCGGCATACCCCAGGGCTTCGAGGCGCTCCCGGTCTTCCTCGCTGAGAAGCACATCCGGCCCGCCCACCCGGGTATGGTTGACGCGCCAGGTCTCGATCTCCCCGCGCATCCGGGCCGTTCGCTCGGGTTCCTGCTCGGCCAGATTGGTGAGTTCCTCGGGGTCGCTCTCGAGATCGAACAATTCGAGCGTGCCCTCCTCGGGCCCTTCGATCAACTTCCAGCGGCCCCGGCGCAGGCCGAACTTTTCGCCCTCGGCGTAGACCCCCTCCACCCCATCGCCGCCGCTGTAGTGCCGCCGATAGAGATGGATGGGGCGCTCGGCATCGAGGGTGCCCGACCCGGTCAGAACCTGGGCGATGCTCTGACGGTAAATCGGCCCCTCCCCGGCGAATCCGGCGAGTTCGAGAACGCTGGGCGCAATATCCGTCAAGCGAGCGGGCTCGGAAACCACCCCACCCGGGGCTATGTGCCCGGGCCAGCGAGCGATCAGCGGCACCCGCACCCCCTCTTCGTAAATATGAACCCCATGGAACATATGGCCGTGTGCCATCAGTCCTTCGCCGTGATCCCCGGTCACAATCACCAGGGTATCCGGGTCCAGTCCGCGCCGATCGAAACCCTTCAACAGATGACCGATCTCGCGGTCCGTAAAGGCGAGCAACATGTCGTACAAGAAAATTGTCCGATTGAGCTTCAAGGCTTCCCGAGGACCCGGCGTGAAGGGCGGCGCATAGTCGGACGGCGGGAGATAGGGATTATGGGGGTCGAAGTAGTGCACAAAGAGAAAGAAGGGCTGCTCGGGATTTTCGCGTTCATCGATCCATGCCAGCGCCCGTCGCGTCGTGTCGTCGGCGCGGCCGTAAAACTTCCCCCCGACGACCTCGCCTTCCCACAACCGGTCCCCTGCCAGAACATCGGCCCGAGAAAAATCCGCGTCGAAATGGGCGAAGCCCTGGCCGAAACCAAAGCGCTCCGAAAGCACATAGGAACTCACCACCGCCGCGGTCTCATAGCCCGCGGCCCCGAGCACTTCGGCCAGGGTTTCAAATTCGGCGTCCAGGGGCCTGCCGTTCTTGACCACGCCATGGGCAATCGGTGCGAGGGAGGTAAACAGGCTCGCGTGGCTGGGACCCGTGGTGGCCGAAGGCGAATAGGCGACCTCGAAGCGCATGCCCTGCTCGGCCAAAGCGGTCAGGGAAGGCGACGTATCGCGCCCGTAGCCGTAGACCGAGAGATGGTCCGCCCGGGTGGTGTCCATAGAGATCAGGAGCACGTTGGGGCGGGGATCCCGGCTCCGGAGTTCGTCCGTGCTCGGGCCGCAGGCCAGGAGACCGGCCAGCACCCAAAGTCCGGGCCACCCCCGACACCGCTGGCCTGGGTGGCGCTTCGCTTGTTTACGCTTCACTTTTGACACCGCGCTCGTTTTTGCCGCGCTTGTTTAAGCGCTTGTTTAAGCCGCGCTTGGCCAGGCCCGCTCCGCCCCCGGTCGATCTCGCCACCCCGCATGGGCGCAACATACCCCTGGCGGGCCAAGGCAGCCATCGAAGGACCGGACTTCACCGCTCCCTGTGACGTTCGTATATCGCCAGGGGAGGCCCGTCTTCGCCGGGCTGGGGCGTCGCGAAACGGTGGGTCGTCGAGAGCAGCCGGCCCGGGGACAGCTCGGGAATATTGTTGTAGGCGACATCGGCCACCGGGAGTTCATGGCGCTCGAAGGGATGGACCATCAAGTAACGCCGCACCGCCTGAAGGCTCCGGGGCTGGGCACTTCGCGGAATCACGAGGTCGGGCTCCAGAGCCGCTTCCGCCGCATCCGCTTCGGCGGTCCCCCCATGGAAGCGCCCCACCACCCGGCTCCCCAGATAGTACATGTAGGGCTCGGCCTCGTAGTTCGTGGCAATCATCAAGGCGGCGGGATCGGGATAGCGGGCCTGGATGAATTCGATCGCGGCGTCCACGGGCCCCACCACCGGCCGGCGGATCTCCTGGACGTGGCCCACGAGTTCATCGGCACGAATCCATAGAATGCTTGCCAGGATGGCCGAGCTCAAGGCAATTCCGAGCCCTCGGGGCCGACGCGTTTGACGGGTCTCGTGTCCGAAGCCTCGCCAGAGAATTTCCAGGTCCAGCAGCAAAACCAGGATGAGCAGCGGGCCGACCGGGACGAAATAGCGCTCGAAGAAAATCGGGTTGCCCGCCCCCACCAGGGCGTAGAGAACAACCAATCGGAGCAAGGATCCACGAGCACATATCAGTCCCGCCGCCGATTCACGCCCCTGGCGACGGCCAACAAGAAGAACTGCCTCGGCCAGCAAAACCGGACCGAGCAACTCGTAACGCAGGAGATACTGGGCGAGCAGAACCAAGTTCGTGCCGTAGAGTTCGGGGCCAAAACCCCAGCGTTCGGCAAAGATCCGCGAAAGCGTGGGAATTCCGAAGGCCCAGGCGATGCCCAGAGCCAGGCTGCCGAAGGCCGCCAGAGAAAGCCAAAGCGAGCCGGCCCGGCCAACACGGGAGAGCCCCGGGCCCGGCGCGCGGCGGGCCCAGACAAACCACTCGATGCAAACCCAGAGTCCGGCGGCCAGGGCGGCTGGATGAAAAAAATTGAACAGAACCAGCAGGGCTCCCCCCATCCCCCACGCCCGTCCGGCGCCTCCCTCCCCACGCCCGGGCGGGCGACGCATCTGGAGCCAAACAACGCCGGCCAGACACGCGAGAGCGGGCGCGTAGTAACGGACCTCCCGCAGGTGAAGAATGAGCGAAGTCGAGAGACAGAGAAGCAGGCCATAACCGGCGAACCCGGCGGCCCGGCCGCGCCTTCGCTCGGAGAAGAGCGGCGACACCGACAAAAACAGAAGCCCAAGCCCGGCCATGCCCAACAGGACAAAGGGCAGCCGCACCCGCGCGGTGTGGGCGTGGAGTTCCTCGACGCCCTTGGCGAACTGGACGCCCAGGGCGGCCAGGTAGTACTGGCCCCACAGGCTTCCCGTGTAGGCGTCGCTTTGGCCCTCCACTGCGTATTCCAGGGGGACCCCCATGCCGAAGACGACGTTTCCCCCGTCGTGGACCTTGGGATAGCCGTAGTCGAGAATGCGCTGACCGAACATGGCGGTCTCGCCCTCGTCCTGCCAGAAGAGAGGGTGACCGAGCGCGCCCAACTGCAGCGCCGCATAGAGGCAACAGGGCAGGACCGCGAGAATCCAGAGCATCGGCCGGAAGGGCTTCGCCCCTCGCTGCCCTCCATCGGCTCGGTCCACCCAGAACTCCCCTCACCCGGTCCTGACGCCCCCGGGTTCTCGCCAAAGAGTACGGTTCGACAGGCAGATCTCCAGACCCGGGGTAGAATCGCCCAAGACATGACGGAAACCATTCTTGTCGTCCCGTGCTTCGATGAAGCCTCTCGGCTCCGGGTCGACAGCTTCTCGGAATACCTGCAACAAGACCCCGATACCGACTTTCTCTTCGTGGACGATGCCAGCAAAGACGAGACGCCGCGGATATTGGCGGCCCTGGCCGAGGGTTCGGCGGGCCGGGTCGCGGTCCTCACCCAACCCACCAACCTCGGCAAGGCCGAAGCGGTTCGCCTGGGGATGAAGCACGCCTTCGAGCGCGGGGCGCGCTACGCGGGCTATTTCGACGCGGATCTCGCCACTCCCCTAGGCGAATTGAGCCGGCTCCGTGCGGTGCTCAACGAGCACCCGGACATCGAAATGGCCTTCGGCTCGCGGGTGCAACTGCTCGGCCGAAACATCCAGCGCCGGCCCCTGCGCCACTATCTGGGGCGGGTCTTCGCCACCGTGGCCTCGGAGGTGCTTGGGTTGGCGATATACGACACCCAGTGCGGGGCCAAACTCTTTCGCGCCGGGCCCGAGGTCCGCGAACTCTTTGACGAACCCTTCCTGTCCAATTGGGTTTTCGACGTTGAACTGATCGCGCGGTGGCGGGCCGCAGAGCAACAACCGGGCCGGCGACCCGCCGGCGAGGTCATCTACGAGTTGCCCATCAACGAATGGGTGGACGTGGCCGGGTCGAAAGTACGCCCCAGTGATTTCGTCCGGGCGCTGGTGGAAATCGGGCGTATCCGGCGCCGCTATTTCCGGAATTTCGGCCGGGCGGGCAGCCGGGCGGGGCGTGAATGAGCCCCACCCCCAGCGGCCTTTTTCGCCTTCAAGCCGGAGCCTGGGGAGCGTTGGGGATTCTCTGCGCGGGCCTGCTTGGCCACGCGATCCTATTCGACGAAGAGGTGCCTTTCGTGCGAGCCGCGGGCGGGCCGGCCTGGATCATGGCCGCCCTGCCCCAAACCGCCGACTTGATTGCCGTAGACCCCGCCGCGCCCCCGGTCCACGTCTTTCACAAGCGGTTTCAAGCCAAGGCCGAGGGGGGCGAGGCTCACCTTAGGGGCCGCGCGCTCCGCCACGCTCTCGTGCACCTGAACGGAGAGCCCGTTCCCCTGGTGGCCCGGGGAAACGGCTGGAAGCAGGGCTTCGAAGCCGATCTGCGGGGACGCCTCCGCGAGGGCACGAACAGCCTGCGCGTCTCGGTCAGCAACCCCGCCGGCCCCCCCCTGGTGCAACTCGAAGTCGACGCCCCCGGCGGACGCGTGGTCACCGATTCCAGCTGGCAGGTCACCCCGGGCCCGGGCGCACCGAGTTACGCCGAAATCGCCACGGACGTCGCCCTCCACCCCGAGTCCAGGCAACTGCCCACCCCCCTGGAAGGCGCACCCCGCCAAGCCGCCCTTCTCTTCGTGATCTTTGCCGGGACCGCCGGCCTTGCCTGGCGAAGGCCCGGCTGGACCCGGCGGATCCGCGATGCCCATTGGCCCCTTTTGACCCTGGCCGCAATGACGCTCTTCTGGCTGGCGCTCTTCGGTCTCAAGTTCTGGCGCATTCCGCTCGGGGTCGGCTTCGACGCCCCCGGCCACCTGGCCTACATCGACTTCCTGCTCGAATTCCGCGCCCTGCCCACCGCCGCGTACGGGTTCTCCACCTATCACCCCCCTCTCTTCTATGGGATGACCGCCGGCCTGATCGAGCTCTTCGGAGTCACCGCCGACACCGGGGTGGGGCGGGTCGTCTACCACGCAATTCCTTTCGCCTCGGGGTTGGCCAACGTTTGGCTCACCGCGTGGGTGGCCCGGCAGCTCTGGCCCCAGGAGGGTCTGCGGCCCAGCCTCGCCATCGCCACAGCCGGGCTCCTCCCCATGAACCTCTACATGTCCGCCTACGTCTCCAACGAGCCTTTGCTCGCCGCCTGGGTCAGCGCCGCCCTGGCCCTGGGCACGAGCGCCCTCCTGGCCCAGCGGGTTCGCCTTCGGGTCCTGGCATCCCTGGCCGGAGTCCTGGGAGCGGCCCTGCTGACCAAGTTCACCGCTCTGGCCGTGGCTCCGGGGATCGCGTTCTTCGTTGCGTTGCGCGGCGTGTGGGGAGAGGAGGGAGGCGGCCCGGGACGTGCCCTGGCGCGCTTCGGCGGTCTGATGCTCGGCGCCGGCGCCATCGCGGCCTGGTTCTACTGGCGCAACTGGACACTCTTCGGCGACCCCCTGGTCTGGAATCTCGACGTACCCGGTGCCGCCACCTGGTGGATGCGGCCCGGCTTCCATACCTCGGCCTGGTACTTGGACTTCGGCGAGTCACTCTCCCATCCCCTCTTCGCCGGCTACGCCTCGTTCTGGGATGGGGTCTATTCGACACTCTGGGGCGACGGACTGGTGGCCGGCATGGCCCGAGCCAGCACTCGGCACGAGTTCTGGAATCACCCATTCCAGGGACTCACCTACCTTCTTGCGCTG
>CAWVXN010000030.1:0-13572 GCA_963933695.1 uncultured Myxococcales bacterium
CTGAACCGGTTTTCGATCGTTGATAACCGTCACATTGGATGAAATCGAAACGGAGCAATCCGTATACGCATAGAGCTGCGGAAGAACTTCCTTGGCCGAAACACCCCGGGCCAGGGTCAGGTCGATCTCCACGCTACTGGTGGTAAAGTCGTCAATGGATGAAACCTTGACCCGCCCTTTTTGAGCCGCCGCCTCAATGGAGGCGATGATGCTCTCCGTGGTCGTTCCATAGGGGACTTCGCTGATCACAACGTGTTTCTTGTCGAGAATTTTCACTCGGGCGCGGACCTCTACCTTACCCCGACCGTCCTCGTAAGCGTCCACATCCATCAAGCCGCCTTGGGGAAAATCCGGGAAGAGGCTAACCGGCTTGCCCTCGAGGATCGCAATTTGGGCTTCCCAGAGTTCGTTGAGATTGTGAGGAAGAAGTTTGGTCGCCATCCCCACAGCGATGCCCTCGGTTCCAAGCATCAGGATGACGGGCAATTTCGCGGGAAGCCGGACGGGCTCAGGGCTGCGTCCATCGTAACTCGGAACCATTTCGGTGAGAGACTTATGGAAGAGCGTGTCCAGTGCCAGATCCGTTAAGCGACATTCGATATAGCGAGCTGCCGCCGCGCGGTGGCCCGTTGCCAGGTTTCCGAAATTACCCTGCTTCTCGATGAAATAGTCCTTGTTCGCCAGCACCACCAAGGCGTCCCCGATAGACGCATCACCATGGGGATGAAGTTTCATGGTTTCACCGATGACGTTGGCCACCTTGTGGAAACGGCCGTCGCTCATGGAGAAAAGGGTGTGCAAAATCCGTCTCTGCACGGGCTTGAGGCCATCGCGCAATTCTGGGATCGCACGGTCAAGCACGAAATAGCTCGAGTACTCAAGGAAATTTCGCTGCATCAGGGATTCGAGTTGAGCCATGCTGTACTGCCCTTCAGGCGACGTCTGTCAAAAGATTTTCGACGATAAAGTCCCGGCGCGCGGGGGTATTCTTGCCCATGAAGAATTCGAGGGTCGTGGCCACCTCGCTGATACTTTTCACGGTAACGGATTGAAGCCGCATCCCTTCCCCGATGAACTGGCCGAATTCCTTAGGGCTGATTTCGCCCAGACCCTTAAATCGGGTCACCTCGGAATTCTTGATCGCCGCCATAGCCTTGTCGCGCTCCTCTTCGTTGTAGCAGTACTGGGTGACCTTCTTGTCTCGCACCCTAAAGAGAGGCGTCTCGAGAATATAGACATGCCCCTTGAGCGCCAGCTCCTCGAAATAACGCAGGAAGAACGTGAGCAGTAGGTTCCGAATATGCATACCGTCAACATCGGCATCAGTCGCTAGGACAACGCGGTTGTAGCGGAGCCCTTCGATACCATCCTCAATGCCCAATGCACGCATCAGGTTGTAGAGCTCTTCATTCTTGTAGATAGCGTCACGCTTGAGGCCATGACAGTTGAGCGGCTTGCCTCGTAACGAGAAGATGGCCTGGGTCATGACATCCCGAGTCGGGACGATGACGCCCGCTGCGGAATCTCCCTCGGACAGAAAGATTGTGCTCTCATCGCGCCGGTCGCCCTTGGCATCATCGAAATGGATCTTACAATCCGTCAGCTTGGGAATTCGGATCGCGACTTTCTTGGCCCTCTCTCGGGCATCCTTCTTGATCGAGGCCAATTCTTTTCGAATACGTTCGTTGTTCGCGACTTTTTCCAACAGACTCTTGGCGGCATCGGCATTTTCATGAAGCCAGCGGACCACCTGTTCCTTCACCGCGGGCACCACCCATGTCCGCACCTCGGTAGAGCCAAGCTTGTTTTTCGTTTGGCTCTCGAATACCGGATCTTGAAGCTTCAGCGCGACCGCACCGACGATTCCGTCCCGAACGTCTTCTCCAGCAAAATTCTTTTTCGCAAATTCGTTCACGCCCTTGAGCACGCCCTCACGAAAAGCGCTCTGGTGCGTACCTCCATCGTTGGTGTACTGCCCATTCACGAAGGCGAAATAGGTCTCCCCATAGGCGTTACCGTGGGTAAAGGCGAACTCGAATTTCTCTTCCTTGCAGTGAACGATGTCGTAAAGCGGGGGCTCGTCGCCAATTTCATCAGCGAGCAAATCCGCCAGGCCATTCTTGCTTCGGTGGGTCTTCCCGTTGTAGGCCAGGGATAGACCGCTATTCAGGTAAGCGTAGTAGCGCAGACGGTGCGCGATGAACTCTTCATTCCAGGTGTACTCGTTGAAGATCTCAGAGTCGGGGGTAAAGCGGACAAATGTCCCATTGGCCTCCTCCGCCGGGGCCTTTCCCTTTTTCTCCTGCTGGAGGCGACCGCGTTCGAACCCGGCGCGAACGAATTTTGATTCGCGCCAGCTCGTTACTTCAAAATCACTGGAGAGAGCGTTAACGGCTTTAGTACCCACACCGTTCAGGCCTACGGAAAATTGGAAAACATCGTCGTTGTACTTGCCCCCAGTGTTGATTTGGCTCACACACTCCACGACCTTGCCTAGGGGAATGCCGCGTCCAAAGTCCCGAACACTCATGGTGTTACCGTCTCGGACAATTTCGATGCGCCGGCCTTCACCCATGATGAATTCGTCGACAGAGTTGTCCACGACTTCCTTGAGCATGACGTAGATACCGTCCTGGGGATGGGAACCATCCCCGAGGCGTCCGATATACATCCCTGTCCGCAAGCGAATATGCTCGAGGGCATCCAGGGTCTGAATCGCCTTCTCGTCGTAGGCGACCTTCTGCTTGGCCATGGAGGCTCCCAGAAATTTCAAGCTGTGGGGGGGAGCCGCCGAAGATGGAGGATTCAGCCGAATAATCAATAGATTCGGAGAGATCCGATTGCTTACCCCCCGGAGGGTCCGCGGCCCGCGCCCGGTCATCGTCTGCGCCGGGTTGCCGAATGGGGTATCCACTCGCCCCGTGGACGAAAAATATATCGGCACAATCAATCGCGGAGTCCGACCCGCCGAACCGGCGGAATTTGCGCCCGTTCGGGTTGGGCCGATCGAGCTGAAGTTGCCCGTGGTTCTCGCCCCCATGGCGGGAATCACGAATTACCCCTTCCGCGCTATTTGCCGGAGCTTTGGTGCGGGGCTCTATGTCAGCGAGATGATTACAGCCCGGGCCCTGGTGGAACGAAACGCCAAAACCCTCAAGCTGGCCGGTTTCAACCCCTCGGAATCGCCCCGGAGCCTTCAGCTCTACGGCGTGGATCCTGAATACGTGGGCAAAGCCGTGGCGCTTCTGGTCAACGAAGAACGCGTCGACCACATCGATATGAATTTTGGATGCCCCGTCCGTAAGGTCACCCGGAAGGGGGGAGGAGCGGCGATTCCTGTCCGGCCCCGGCTCCTGGCGAACATCGTCCGGGCGGCCGTACGCGAAGCCGGCAAGATCCCCATCACGATCAAGTTCCGAATGGGCATCGACGACGATCTACTGACCTTCCTCGACTCGGGACGCGTCGCCGAAGACGAGGGATGCGCGGCGGTGGCCCTCCATGCCCGCACCGCAGAGGCCCTCTATTCCGGCCAGGCAAATTGGGATGCGATTGCCCAGCTCAAGCAGGCGGTCACGAGCATCCCCGTCTTTGGAAACGGCGATATCTGGGAGGCCTGGGACGCATTGCGGATGATGCGCGAAACCGGCTGCGATGGGGTGGTCGTAGGTCGGGGCTGCCTGGGCCGCCCGTGGCTCTTTCGCGATCTCGCTGACGTTTTCCAAGGCCGCCAGCCCTCGAACCCGCCCGACTTCGGCGAGGTGCGAACCGTCATGCTCGACCATGCGGCTCGCCTAGTGGAATGGTTCGGCGAGCGATTGGGGCTGCTCTCCTTCCGCAAACACGCCACGTGGTACACCAAGGGATTTCCGGGGAGTGCTCGCTGGCGTTCGGCTCTGATCCAGGTCCACACTCTGGGCCAACTCGAAGAGGCCCTGGCTGACGCCTCCGCGGAGACCGCTTTTCCCCCGGAGGCCATGCGGGTCAAGCGGGGCAAAAAGGGCGGCAAGCAGCGCGTCTCCCTCCCCGAGGGCTATCTCGACGACCGACTGGCCAGCACACCCCCTGGCCCCGAGGCAGAAACCGCCGATTCCGGAGGCTGAGAGTCCGACGAAAGCCGGCAGATCAGGGCCCTCGGAATAAAAGTCCTCAGTGGGCCTCGCGCCAATTGGCCCCGACGCCGAAATCGACAACGATGGGGACCTTCAGTTCCAGCGCGTTCTCCATGCACTCACGCAGGAGTTCGGTCAGGGCCGGAACCTCATTCTCCGAGACTTCGAAGACAAGTTCATCGTGTACCTGAAGGATCATGCGGGCGCTGGAGACAGCGTCCCCCAGTCGGGCATCCAATGCGATCATTGCACGCTTGATCAGGTCGGCCGCCGAACCCTGAATGACGGTATTCACTGCCATTCGCTCGGAGGCCTGGCGGAGAACCCGGTTGCGACTCTTCAAGTCCGGCAGATAACGGCGACGGCCAAGCAGAGTTCTCACATAGCCCTGATCCGCCGCTCCCGCGATGGTCGCGTCAATAAAATCGCGTACGCCTCGATACCGACTGAAATACGCGTCAATGGTTTCTTGGGCCTCGCCCGAGGCAATGCCGAGCTGATTCGCCAAACCAAAAGCCGACGACCCGTAGATAATGCCGAAATTGACCGCCTTGGCCCGGGCACGCTGTTCCCCCGTCACATCATCCAAATTGACACCCCAGACCTCCGCCGCCGTTCGGCGATGGATATCCTCACCTTTTCGAAACGCTTCGATCAGGCTCTGGTCACCGGAATAGTGAGCCAGTATCCGCAATTCCACCTGGGAGTAATCTGCCGCAAGCAGGACCCGACCCTTTTCGGAAATAAAAGCCTCCCGGATCCGCGCACCTTCATGGCCCCGAATAGGAATATTTTGCACGTTTGGATTCGATGCCGACATCCGGCCCGTGGCCGCCCCCAACTGATTAAAACTCGGATGTATCCGACCCGTTGACTCGCAAATCAAGGGCGGAAGCGCGTCGACATAGGTACTCATCAACTTCGAGAGTTTCCGGTAATCCAGAATGCGACCCGGCAACTCGTGATGGGATCGCAACTGCTCCAGAACCGCTTCAGCGGTGGAATAACCCGTTTTCGTTTTTTTGATCACGGGAAGATTGAGCTTCTCGAAGAGAATCACCTGCAATTGCTTCGTGGAACTGATCAAGAACTCCTCACCGGCCAGCGCATAGATCTCCACCTGCAAATTCGCCAGTTTCTGGCTGAATTCCGTGTGGAGATGGGCCAGCGCATCTTCGTCAATGCGGACGCCGGTTCGCTCCATTCGGCTCAACACACCGGCTAGGGGGACCTCCACCTCCTCGTAGAGAGCCCTCAACCCGTCGGCGTCAATCCGCTTGCCCAACTCGGCCCTCAAGCCGTGCAGGGCCACCGCCTGACAGGCCGCCCAGTCCGCCACGGGCCCAACGGGTATTTCTTCAGCAGCTGTGGCCTTGGCCCCCTTCCCCGCCAGCTCTTCCCAGCTTCCTACGCCCTGGCCTGAGATTTTCAGTGCCAGCGCGCCGACGCCCTGTGCGGCGCCAGAATCGAGTAGAAGCGCGGCTAGCCCGAGGTCATCCACGGGGTCGGGAAGCGCCAAGCCGAGTTCACCCAGCGTCGACTGGACCCGCTTGGAATCGAAGGCGCACCACTTGCGCCCGGACGCCGACCCCCCGGACCAGCCCTTGTCCAGTGCGCCGATCAGGCCTTCGGGAGTCAGGCCTTCCTGGCTGGCCAGGCCCTCCCCCCGAATAGGTACATAGAGGGGATCCACAACTTCGTTGGTCAAAGCGAGGCCCACCAAGCGGGACGTGACCGCAGTGCCCACACCGCAAACCGGGTGCAGGACGATGGGGTCGTCTTCCGAGCCACCCAGAGCCGCCAACTTGCTCTCGAGAACGGCGGGGTCCGTCACAATCTCGACCTTGACCTCAAGCCGCTCGGGCCCTGCCGCCGCCGCCACTTCCTCGGACTCGCGCCCTCGACCCAGCCCGTCAAGTAGGGCGGTGAAACCCATCCGCTGATAGAAGGCCGCAAGGGGCTCGTGATCGGCTTCGCGGACCACCAAATCCTCCAACCCCAAAGGCAGAGGCACGTCGAAACGCAGGGTCGAAAGCACTTTGGAGAGTTCCGCCTGAGACCGCTGCTCAAGCAATGCTTCCCGGGCACGTTTCGCCGTGACCTTCTCGGCATTGTCCAGGAGGTTCTCCAGTGTCTGCCACTCTGCGAGTAGCTTGGCCGCGCCCTTTTCCCCGATCCCCTTTACGCCGGGGATATTGTCGCTGGGGTCTCCCACCAAGGATCGGAGATCGAGAATCTTGTCCGGTGGAACACCGAACCGCGCTTCGACTTCCGCGGGGCCAGAGCGCCGCTGCTTGCCGGAATCAAGCATCTGAACTCGTTCGTTCACGAGTTGCATCAAGTCCTTGTCCGTGGAGACGATGCTCACGAACGCATCTTCGGGGACCGCCTTCACAAGGGTCGCGATCACGTCGTCGGCTTCGAAATCCGGCACTTCCAGCAGGGGAATTCGGATTGCCTCGAGGAATTCGCGCATCAGGGGAATCTGGCGCGAGAGGTCTTCGGGTTGGGCGTCACGATTGGCCTTATAGCCTTCGAAAAGGCGGTTCCGGAAAGTCCCTCCTTTTGGGTCAAAGGCCACTGCTACCCAAGTCGGCGACTCCTCGCGCAGAAGCTTCGTCAACATGTTGACGAAGCCCAGGATGGCATTGGTGGGGGTTCCATCCGGCGCGCGCAGACTCGCCGGCAAGGCAAAGAAGGCGCGGTATATCGAATTGGCCCCATCGATTACGACGAGGCGACGGGCAGGGGGTTTTTGAGACCGTTCACTCACATGGGAAGGGTACCGATTCCCCTGCTGAAAGCTGCCGGCGTTGACCAAGTTCTCACAGACGCTTAGGCTTGAGAGACCATGTCGGCTTCGAATTCTCCTCAGGAAGAGCATTTAGGAAAACGACGCCCGCCTCCTTTCCGACCCCGATTTACCATTGGAGTCTTCTATCTCGCCTTGTTTTTTTTCCTGTTCTCGTTCCTGCAGATCCTTCCCGATCTAATCGCTCTCCTGGAACTGGCCCCCGGCCCCGAGCAGCAGAACGCAGCCACAGAAGCGGCACGCCAGGGCAGCAGCCCCCTGGCCTCGGCGCTACTCGCTCTCCTTGCCACTTCAGTCGGCAGCTACTATCAGATCTTGCCCGGAATGAAAGTCGGCTGAGAGCCTTCCGAACCCAAAGCGCCCCAGGCCCGTGGCCCTCCCGAGGCCGAAGAACTCCGTCCAACCCCGACCGCGCTCGCCCCGGACTCTGTGGGTTTGGTTCCGGTGCTGCGCGTGAACAGACCGAGGAGCTACCCGAGAAGAGGCGAACCTGGCGCCGCCAGACCGCGCAGGATGTAGCCGACCGCATCATGGAAGACCTGCTCCAAGGGCAGCCGCCGGAGCTCCCGACGCGGACGAATCGCGTCCGACTGAATCAGCGCGTTGGCGGTGGTCCACAGAATCTGGGCCACCTCCCATGGGTCGCAATCAACCAAGCTCCCTTCATCTACAGCTCGCCTCAAGGCACTGCTGAGAATGGAGAGGTTCTGCTCCCAGAGTTTGGAAACCGCCGCAACCACTTCTGGCGGGAGCTCCCCGATCACCGACTGGTTGTCGATCGCCCAGAAAATCTGAAAGTACTCGGGATTACGGATCCAGTAGTCATAGTAGAAGCGGCTGAGGCCTTGGACTTGCGCGAGGCCAGACTCGGCCTGGGAAATGGCCTCCTCCATCCGCTGAGTAAATCCATCTCCGTTATCTGCGAGTACTGCGACGTAGAGATCTGCCTTGCTCTCAAAATAACGGTAGAGAGTTCCCTTGGCCACGCCCGCGTTCTCGGCCACTTCGTCCAGGTTCGCCGCCATGAATCCGTCGCGAAAGAAGACGCCCCGCGCAGCCTTCAGAATCTGCTGACGCGACTGAACCTTCCGCTGGGCACGGCCGACCTTCTCGGAACTTGAGTCCTCTTCCGGGGCCTGCATCTTGTCACCAATTGTCATCTCCCCGAGCGATCCCGGGCTTCCGGGGGGTCGTCTCCCGGATAGCCGGCCTGAGCGTGTCGCTTCGCCAAGTCGACGTAACCCAGCGTGCGCTGAATTTGCAGTTCCAGTTCGCTCTTGGACAAACTGCGAACCACCTTGGCCGGTATACCCACGACAAGCTGCCCCGGGGCCACCTTGCTTCCCGGGGTTACAACAGCCCCCGCCGCCACGAGGGCACCCTCCCCCACTTCGGCCCCATCGAGAACAATGGCCCCGATTCCGATCAGCGCGCCCGTGTGCACTTTGCATCCGTGCACAACCGCTCGATGGCCAATGGTGACCTCATCGCCGATAAACGTACTGAAACGATCACGAGTCACGTGGATCGTTGCCTGGTCCTGAATGTTCGTGCGTGCGCCAATTCGAATCTGATGGACATCACCCCGCACCACCGCTCCATACCAGATACTCGAATCGGGCCCGATTTCCACATCGCCCACAACCACAGCACCTGGCGCAATCCAGGCCGAGGCCGCAATCACAGGCACGTGAGCATCGAAGTTTCGAATGATCGGGCCGAAACCCTCGGGGGTCTGGCCGATCCCTTGCCGCCGATCACCCCGGGCAGCTCCATCAGAACGGGAAGCCATCGGATACTCAGACTCCGACCTGATCGCTTCCGTCGTAGCGAAGCGAATCGAAGAGAACGGTTTGCACGTAGCGCTCGCCGAAGTCGCAGATGATCGTGACGATCATCTGATTCTTGTTCTCCGGCCGCGCCGCGTACTTCAGCGCAGCAGCAACATTTGCGCCGGAGGAAATTCCACAGAGAATCCCCTCCTCGCGAGCCAGCCGAAGTGCAGTCTCCACCGCTTCCTCGTTGGTAATGGAAATGATTCCATCAATCTGCGAGCCATCGAGAACATCCGGAACAAAGCCAGCGCCAATTCCCTGAATTTTATGAGGACCGGGCGCCCCCCCGGCAAGAACAGGGCTATCGGCCGGTTCGACAGCAATCGCCTTGAATCCGGGCTTCTTCGACTTGATGAAACGCGACACACCGGTAATCGTCCCTCCCGTCCCCACGCCGGCAACGAAAGTGTCCACCCTTCCGTCGGTGTCGTTCCAGATCTCTGGACCGGTGGTCTCCATATGAACTTTTGGGTTCGCGGGGTTGCTGAACTGCTGGGGCATGAAGCAGTTGCTCAGTGAGGCCTTGATTTCCATGGCCTTCTCAATCGCGCCCTTCATTCCCTTTGCACCTTCGGTAAGAACCAATTTCGCGCCGAATGCACGCATGGTCACTCGGCGTTCCGGGCTCATCGTGTCGGGCATCACAATTACACAATCGTAGCCCTTGGTCGCCGCAAGAAAGCAGAGTGCGATTCCCGTATTGCCGCTGGTGGGCTCGACAATAGTGGTTTCACCGGGCTTGATTAGGCCTTCTTTTTCGGCTGCCTCGATCATCGCGAGGCCGATCCGGTCTTTGACGCTATTACACGGATTCCGACTTTCGAGCTTCACCACTACTTCGGCGCCCAGCCCTTCGCTGAGCCGGTTCAGTCGAACGAGGGCAGTATTCCCGACCAGATCGGCAAGGCTTGAATGAATGGGCATGGAGAGATCCTTTCTTCCTGGAAGGAGCCGGCGATCTTCGCGGGCGGCAGAGGCAGAGGCAGAGGCAGAGGCAGAGGCAGAGGCAGAGGCAGCATAACCCCATCACCCCACGCTTCCACCTGCGGAAGAGAGTTCACCCGCGCCCTTCCTGTAGATCGCCGAATAGTTCCTCGAGCAGAACAGTGGCATAACTTCCAGGCGGCAGGCCGAATTCGAGCCGAAGGCTTTCCTCTTCCCGGATGAGGGTCATCTCCTGGGGGCGGACGCGAAGGGCGCGACGAGCCCCGGCGAGACGAATACCCCGGGGTGACACCAGATCCTCGGCCGCCGGGATCCCCATGGCGACCAGGATTTCTGCTTCCCGTCTTGCGGGCTCTCCCTCGGGCGCCTTCATCTTGGTACCGAAGATCGGACCCGTTGCGCTGATCTCGAACGCCTTGGCGCGTTCATTTTCCACAACCGTATCCTCGACCAAGAAAAGACCGCCAGAATCGACCACCTGGGCGACATCCCCTTCTGCGACCCGATCAAGGGGTAGGGGACGCTCGGCCAGAACCCGGTTGAAGACCTCGGACTGAAGAGCCGAAAGCATGAACCGCGCCTTTCGACGATCTCGGGCCTCCCGTCTTCCCGCGAGAATTTCGCGACCGACCGCAGCATTGCGACCCCCGTGTCCGAAGCGCTGAGTGCCGAAACGATTAGGCATGCCCCTTTCAAGGATCCCGGCAAGGGCTTCCCGGGCGTTCGCCTCGACCTCTTCGCTGGTTCCACGAATTAGAATCGAGAAGCGGTTGCCTCGGAGTTGCCCGGTACGGAGTTTGTGAGGATGGCGGACAGCCTCCAAAATCCGAACGCCCTTAAAATCTAGCTCGAGCGCTTCTTCGGGATCCAGCCCGGGGACCGACATCCATTGGGTCGTCACCGCAGCGCGATCTTTTCTCCCCGCATACCCCACGTCCCTTGCGGGAACGCCGACTGCCGCGGCCAGTTGCCGGGCCACGCCATCGCTTGTCAGGAGCCGCTTTTCGATGCGCAAGAAAGTGTGATCGCCTGTTCCCGTCGGATCGTAGAGGGCGATTTCGTCGACTCGAAAATCTTCGGGTTCAGCGCGAAAGCGGGGAGCCTCGGCCAAGTTATCGCCCCATTGCAGCGGCAACGGGAGCGAAGGATTGCCGATGAGCAGGCGTAGCCCCCAGGCGAGCCAGGGCGCTCATGTGCTCGGGCGTCCCGTAGCCCATATTCCGCCCTAGACCGTATCCCGGATATTCTGCACCGAGTTGCCGCATCAAGTTATCCCGGTAGACCTTGGCAACGATGGACGCAGCCGCGATGGAGCCCTCGATGGCGTCTCCGTGAACCAGGGGAGTCTGGGGAATGGCGATGTCGGGAATCGTCCGCGCATCCACCATGAAGTGTTCGACCTTGACTCGGTCGACCAATGCCATCGAAGCGCGACGCATTGCCTCGAGCCCAGCTCGATAGATATTCATCCGATCAATCTCCACCGCAGAAACTTCCCCGAGCGCAACGCCCAGCGCTTGCTCCCTAATTGCCAGTGCCAGCCTTTCACGGTCGGACGGGGAAACCTTCTTGGAATCGTCCAGACCCGGCAAATCCACCTCTTCGGGCAGCGCGACCGCTGCCGCGACGACAGGACCAGCCAAGGGTCCAACGCCCACCTCGTCCACACCGGCGATCACCCTGCAGCCCCGGGCAAAGTGCCGAGCCCGCAGTTCAAAGAGCGCCTCTACCCGGGCACGGTCCGAACGCACCGCTTCGACCTTCCGCTGAGCCCGAGCGCCCAGCGCACGCGCTCCGGCACGCCGATCCTCCAGCAAAGCCTGCGCCCAGCAGACAACTTCTTCTTCGTCCCGGAGATTTCCCATCTCCTCACCCAGTCGAGCGAGAGAAATTTTCGACAGGTCGGGCAGACCGCCAAGCGATGCCCCTGCCCTGCCGCCGCCTGGCGCTGCCAAGCCTGCCCCTACCGGGCGAGCAGAACGGCCACCGGCGCCGTACGGACTACTGCAGCAGCATTGCTGCCTAGAAAAAAGTCGGTGATCCGGTTCCGACCAAAAGCGCCTATCACGATCAGGCCGGCGCCTACTTCGTTTGCTGTATCGACGATTTTCACATCGGGGCGGCCCAGCGTCGAAGAAGTTTCCCGCATGGGCTGGTTGAGACCACCGAGCAGTTGCCGAACCTCTTCGAATCGAGCGACAGCCCGACCTTTATCCTTGGAATCAACAAAAACGTGAACCGATTCGCCCAGGCTATTGGCCAACTCCACCGTCATAGAGGCCGCGATTCGCGAGCCCGGAGAACCATCAAACCCCAGCACAATGGGGCCTCCCAGGGTCGTTCCGAAAGGCACGACGACCGTGGACTTGGACGTCTTTCGGATAATCGACTCAGTACTGGATCCGATAAGCGCACCCTTGCTGTCGGCAACTCGCCCATCGCGTCCAATGGCCAGGAGGTCAAATCCTTGGGCCTTTTCTACCACCCGATCATCGACTCGTCCTTGCGCAATCTCGCAGCCGGCGTCAACACCCTCCGATCGGGCACGCTCGGCAAAGCGGGTGGCGATCGCATCGGCGCGGGAGCGATAATAGGCAGCGAGATCGGCCTCAGGAAACGCCGGCAACGTAAGTCCTTGGCTCTGCGGGGGCCGAATTTTCGCGTCCTCGACCACGGTAATTCCCGCCACCCGGCCCCTAAGACGAACAGCCAAGCTGATCCCCAATTGTTCTGCGGCGTTTCCGTCCGCCGAACCGTCCGTTGCCACCAGAATCGTCTCAGTCATTTAGTCCTCACATTCGGCTCCACGCGGCTAATTCGCGTATTGATTAATCGGCGAGAAAGACCGGGCCGAAACTCGATGCCTTCTCAATACAGCCAATCCCAGTGATTCGATCCCCCGGGATTCGGTCCCCGTAGGATACGGGACCCCGGAGGGAGGTGCAATTTTAGCCGGGGCACGCCCCAGCGCTTTCGGTGCCACCGCAGAAGAGACCTCAGAGCCGCGACGAAGAACTGCCGTCTGGCCGGGGGGCACCGGCCCGGCAATCACCCCCGTACTTCTGGTCGGGGCACTCTCGAGCGCTCATACTCTCACACGCTCACACGCTCAAAGATGAGCCGCCAAAACCTCAAGCATATGAGTTTCAGTCAGAATACCGAGAAGCTCCCCAGCATCCCCAACAACCGGTAGACAGCCGATCTCGTTGGTCACCATGAGCTTCGCCGCCTCTTGGACCGATGCCTGTATGTCTATGAGCACCGGCGGGCTTGACATGACATCACCGACCTCCACAGAATTCAGAAACGCTCGCCGATCCTCCGTCGCCTGACTCCCCAGACACGAGGGCGATGCCCGCAAGAGGTCGCGCTCAGAAACAACACCCACCAGACGACCAGACTGGACAACTGGCATATGCCGCACGTGGCCCAGTGTCATGATATCTTCGACAGTGAGCAAGCGATCCGCCGCACCAATCGCCACCACCTTGGGATTCATGATCTCGCGAACGTTCTGCATATTTCCACCATACGCGAAGAGCAATGCATCCGTGAAGGGAAAAAAGTGCAATCCCTGAAAATGACTAAAAATGCCCTAGAGAGCGGCTCAGGGCCCCTCACGAAAAGCAGTGCCCCAACGCGATCAGCACCATCATAAGGGCATCACCCATAAGAGCATCACCCCAGTAAGCGCATCACCGCGGTAAAAGCATCACCACAGCAATAACATCACCCCAGCGAAAAATATTCTTGACTTTCACGCTTGAAAGGCGTCATGCCGACCACAGCCAGTACGCCTGGAACCATGTCCCCAAGATCGCGAGCGCCCGCCCTCGGATGGACGTTCGCTCTGCTGCTCGTTGCCTAT
>CAWVXN010000031.1:0-13568 GCA_963933695.1 uncultured Myxococcales bacterium
GGCCTTGATCGGACTCGAGGCCATGGGCCTGGATGACCAAATCGGCCTGGGCCAGCAGGGATCGGACTCGCGGATCCGTGACAGCCCCCACAAGCGACTGTTTACCCGCGTTGAGGAACCGAAAGAGAGGGGAGCCGCCTGGGCCCGAGCCCTCTCCGCGTAGGGAGTCGCCGCCGACCCCCTCCACTTTAATGACCTGGGCTCCCGCGTCGGAGAGCAGTTTGGAGCAATAGGGCCCGGCAATTTGATCCGAGAAATCCAGCACGCGAATTTCTTTTAGGCTCATTTCGAGGGACCCCTCGCCGTTTGGGTGGCAGATACCTGGGTGAACGAACCGCTTAAGCATGGCATACATGACCCCGGGGTGAGCGTGGACTTGGCTGGTAAGCCAGGAAATTCGCTGGATTCCTGGGGCGCGTACCCAACCGAGGACGGTGATCCTCGTCGATCCCGGGTTGGGTGCCGGGCCTCGGGCCCGATGTCGAGATCCCTCTGATTCCGTACACTCGTCAACCTTCAGTCAAACACGGGGATAGGAACTCGGTTGTCCAAAGAAGAAGTCGACACGGTTCGAGAACAGCTCGAACGCTTCATCGGTCAGCCCATGGGCGCGCCGGCCACCGCACCCGAAGCGGTGAACGTGCCAATGATTCGGCATTGGGTGGATGCCCTGGACGATCGAAACCCTGTCTACCTCGATGACGAAGTGGCGGCGAAAACCCGCTTCGGCGGATTGGTAGCGCCTCCGGCAATGCTTCAAGCCTGGACAATGCCTCGCCCCAAAATTGAGGGCATCGCCGAGCGCGGCGGCGCTCCCGATGAGATGGGGGCCGAGAATGTGGTCACGGCTCTCGATCAAGCGGGTTACGTGGGCACCCTGGCGACCAACTCCGAGCTCGAGTTCTTTCGCTACCTGCGGCCGGGGGATCTCCTGCAGACCACGAATTCCCTCGAGTCAATTTCGGAACGGAAGCGAACAGGCCTGGGCCTGGGCTACTTCGTGACCTGGGTGACGCGCTTTAAAACCAGCGACGCCGAAGAGGTGGGTCGGCAACTGTTCCGTATCTTCAAGTTCGACCCAGCCACTATCGGGGGCGCCTCTTAATGGGCCCAGTAATGGGCCGAGAAATGGGACGAGAGATGGACCGAGACAAGGAACCGGCGCCGCCTCTTGGAGTGTGCGTCGGAGACGCCCTGCCTCCGTTCGTTCTGCCTGTGACCTCTACGGTGATCGTGGCGGGGGCCATCGCTTCCCGAGATTTCATGCCCGCTCACCATGACAGCGCTTTCGCTCGGGCTCAGGGTGCTCCGGATATGTTCATGAACATTCTTACAACAAACGGCTATGTCTCCAGATTTGTTACGGATTGGGCCGGCCCTGAAGCCATGATCCGGAAGATCGCCATTCGTCTGGGGGCGCCCGCGATTCCCGGCCAGCCCCTGTCCTTTTCCGGGGAAATTGCCCAGGTGAGCGACGAGGGAGACGAGCGGGTGATCGAAGTAACCATTCGCGCGGCCAATGATCTGGGCGACCACGCGACGGGGACGGTGGTGGTTTCACTCCCCCTGCGCCGACCCCTCTCGAGGTCTTCGGCGTGAGCAGCGCCCGGGCACAAATCGTCGGGGTGGGCGAGTCGGCGTATAGCCGCTGGGGAAAAATCGGAGACGTCACCGAGCACGCGCTCGCCTGCCAAGCGATTTCCCGCGCCGTGGAGGACGCCGGCCTCTCCATGGACGACGTCGACGGACTCGCGTCCTTTGCCGATGACCGCAACGAGGCGATCTTTCTCGCCGCCGAGCTTGGCCTTCCGGCCCTCCGTTTCGGCAATATGGTCTGGATGCCCGGCGGTGGCGGCGGGTGCGCTGCGGTTTCCAATGCGGCGATGGCCGTGGAGACGGGGCAGGCCGAAGTGGTCGTGGTGTATCGGTCGTTGTGCCAGGGTCAGTTCTTCCGCTTCGGGACAGGGGGAGTGAGTGCCGATGCGCCCGGGGAGCCCCAGGTGCCCAGCTTGCAACAGGCCAATTCGCTGTTGCTCGCTTCCATGGGATTTGCCATGCCCTACGGGTTGCTGATGGCCGCAGCCGCCTATGCGCTCCCCACCCGTCGGCATATGCATTTGTACGGAACCACCAGCGAACAGCTCGGCATGTTGGCGGTCACCTTTCGTGAGCACGCCAGCCGAAACCCTCGGGCAGTCATGGGCGGGCGCCCGCTGACCCTAGAGGATCATCAGGCCTCGCCCATGATCGCCGATCCACATCGCCTCTTCGATTGCTGCCTCGAGAGCGACGGTGCGTGTGCGGTGGTGGTGACAACCCCGGAGCGGGCTCGGGATCTGGCCAAACCCGCGGTGGAAATTCTTGCGAGCGAGCAGGGTGCACCCAAGGGCTATGGGTTCGGGCCTTTCACCAACGCAAATATTGCCGACGAGCTCTATGCCACCGGGGGCTGCGAGGAGATGGCCAATCGCCTCTGGGCCAAGGCGGGGGTGGGTCCTGCGGACATCGATGTCGCTCAGCTCTACGATCACTTTACCGGCTGCGTCCTGATGCAGATCGAAGACTATGGGTTTTGTCCTCGAGGCGAGGGCGGGGCGTTTATCGAAAGCGGCGCCCTGGCGTGGCAGGGGGGGAGCCTGCCCACCAATACACACGGCGGGAGCCTGTCCGAAGCCTACATTCACGGATTGAATCACGTGGTCGAGGGGGTGCGCTCCCTGCGTGGAGAGTCCACGAGCCCGGTGGAGGGCGCTGAGCTCTGTCTGGTTACCAGCGCGGCTTGCGTGCCTTCCAGCGCGTTGGTCTTGGGGCGAAAATGAGCAGACGCTTTTTTCCGGATAACATGCCGCCCCCCATGGCCGATGCGACGACACTGCCCTGGTGGCAGGCCGCCGCTGAGCACCGATTGGTGGTCCAGGAGTGCACAGCCTGTGGCCACACCCGGCTTCCGCCTTCTCCCATCTGTCCCGAGTGTCGGTCGGATGCGGCGGACTGGCGGGAAGTGACCGGCCACGGCGAAGTCTATACGTACACCCTGGTGCACCGGCCCATCGCCGCGGGTCAGGAACTCCCTTATGCAATCGTGGTCATCGCCCTCGAGGGTGCTGGCGGTGTGCGAATCATTTCGAATCTAGTGGACGTAGAACCGGCTGAGCTGGCAATAGGCTTGCCGGTGGAACTCGTCTGGGAAGACATGAGTGAAGATTTGGCGATCCCGCGTTTTCGGCCCCGGCACAATTCCGGGGCGGTGGCGGAATCGCGCCGTAGCAGGACGGAATCCTGAGAAGAGATCAAAACCCCAGGGTCCGCAGGGAGTATCGTTTGAATTCGCTGCCGAGGAGTCGGGCCAAGGAGACTAGAGATGAACAAGGGATGGATGGGAAACGCGTTGACCTTCGCGCTTCTTGGCGGGGTCATCGCCTGTGGGCCGTCGGGTTCGAATGACGAGAATTCGCCCCTGGGCGCGTCGGATCGCGGACGGGTTCCCGAGCGGCTGCTCGAGGTGAACCGAGATATCCTGGACTATGGCCGGCCGATTCCGAACCCCGAGCGAAACGCCTACTTCGGAGATCTACACGTTCACACGACATATTCCTTTGACGCCTTTGTGTTCGGGACAACCGTGGGCCCCCGGGAGGCTTATGGCTATGCCCTGGGCGAGACGATCCTTCACCCGGGCGGGTTCGACATGACACTTCGAGAACCCTTGGACTTCTACGCGGTAACGGATCATGCACTTTTCCTGGGCGTGGCTCGAGAGGCAGCGGACACATCGTCCGAAGTCTCGAAGTTTGAGTTTTCCAAGCCCCTGCACAACTTGAACGCCCCAGACAACCAGGGCTTGCTTTCTTTGATCCCGCGCCTTCAAGCCTTTGCGACGTTCATTCCGGGTCTTTTGAGTGCCATCATGGACGGCGACCTCGACCCGCGTGTCACTGCGGAAATCACGCGAACCACGTGGCAGGATATCATCGAAGCCGCCGAGCAATTCAATAGCCCCGGGCACTTTACGACCTTTGTCGCGTATGAGTACACATCCTCTACCGACGATCGGGGCAATCTCCATCGCAATGTAATCTTCCGTGATAGCGATCGACTTCCTGCCGAACCTTTTTCGCGCTTTCATTCCCAAAACCCAGAAGGGCTGTGGGATTGGATGGACTGGCTGAGGGAACAGGGCATCGAAAGTCTGGCCATTCCCCACAACTCCAACGGCTCGAACGGTCAAATGTTCAAGCTGGTGGATTGGGCGGGTAACCCCATGGACAGCGCGTACGCCGAGCAGCGCATGCGAAACGAACCCCTGGTGGAGATCACCCAAGTCAAAGGCACATCGGAGACCCACCCGTCGCTGTCGGACAACGATGAATGGGCCGGGTTTGAAATCACGCCCTATCGGGTCGGCGGGATGCTGCTCAGTAAGCCCGAGGGAAGCTATGTCCGCCAGGCCTTGCGAAGAGGACTGGCTTTCGAGGCCGAGGGACTCACCAGCCCTTACCGCTTCGGGTTCGTGGGAGCGAGCGATACCCATACCGGTGCCGTTTCCGACGACGAGGCGAACTTCTTTTCGAAGATCGGGTTGCTCGATGCAACGCCCGAGTTACGGGGCTCGGTTCCGCTACCGGCCTGGCAGGCGATTCCGCTTGCCATCGCCGCGCCCGACCAGGTCGAGGAGCTCGACGGCGAAAGCTACACGCGAACCCCGGTCACGACGTTCGGGGCGGCGGGGTTGGCCGGGGTATGGGCCGAGGAAAATACCCGCGAATCCCTCTATCAGGCATTTCGGAGGAAGGAGACTTTTGCGACCTCGGGCCCGCGAATTCGCATCCGCTTCTTTTCGGGCTACGACCTCGGCTCCGAACTGCTGAGCTCTTCTGACGCGGTTACCCGGGCCTATACGGGTGGGGTGACCATGGGAGGGGACCTCCTCGCCCAGGGCGACCGCGCGCCGCAGTTTCTTGCCTGGGCGGTGGGCGATCCCTTGAGCGCCCAGCTTCAGCGGCTTCAAATTGTCAAAGGCTGGGCTGTGGGGACCGAAACGTTTGAGGAGGTCTACGACATGGCTTGCTCCCGAGGCGCGATCCCCAACAAAGACACCCATCGCTGCCCGGACAACGGAGCCCGGGTCGATCTCTCGGATTGTTCCTATACCCAGGGTGTCGGCGCCCCGGAACTCAAGGCCCTCTGGAGCGATCCGGATTTCGATCCCGAACAGAAAGCCTTTTATTACGTTCGCGTCCTGGAAAACCCCACCTGCCGCTGGTCAACCTGGGATGCGCTTCGAGCCGGGGTTTCCCCCAGGGCCAATGTCCGAAAAACGGTTCAGGAGCGGGCTTGGTCGTCACCGATTTGGTTTGTACCGACGGGCGCCGATGAAGGGGAAAACTGGGCGGCACGCTGAGCCCTGAGGTTCCGCGCCGGCCCTATTCGTTGTATTGTGCGCCACTCAGCACGTGCCGGGTGGTTCGCATGCATCCTACATCCTGGATGATTTCCGTGGGCCTGGGCGAACGAGAGCTTCCGGGGAACTTGGGAGCACGGCGACCCATTGGGTCCCCCTTTTTTAACTCGGATCTCCGAGGTCTGATTCTAAAGCGAGGAAAAACATGGCTAAGGCAACCTTTCAGTGGGACGACCCCTTTGACCTCAATTCGCAACTGAGCGACGAGGAGCGCATGGTGGCGGAGACGGCCCGGGCCTTTGCCCAGGACCGACTCCTTCCCGGGGTCATCGAAGGCTTCCGGGAGGAGCGCTTCGACGCCTCGTTAATGCGGGAGATGGGAGAGGTCGGCCTACTCGGCTCGACGATCCCCACGGAGTATGGCGGGGCGGGTGTCTCCCACGTGGCGTATGGCCTGGCGGCCCGAGAGTTTGAGCGAGTGGATTCCGGATACCGATCGGCCATGAGTGTTCAGTCCTCTTTGGTCATGCATCCGATCTTTGCCTACGGGACCGAAGAGCAGCGTCAGAAATTCCTACCCGGGTTGGCAGCGGGGACCCTGATCGGCTGCTTCGGGCTCACCGAATCCGATCACGGATCCGATCCCGGTTCCATGACCACCCGGGCGGTTCCCGTGGCGGGGGGCTATCGCCTGACCGGTTCAAAGATGTGGATCACCAACTCACCCATCGCGCATATCGCGGTGGTGTGGGCCAAGCTCGATGATCAGATTCGCGGCTTCGTGGTGGAGCGCGAGAACGCCGGTCCGGGATTCACGACACCCAAAATCGAGGGCAAGCTCTCCCTGCGCGCTTCGGTCACGGGTTCGATTATGCTGGACAATGCTTTTGTACCCGCAGCGAATCTCTTCCCCGAAGTCTCCGGGCTCAAGGGTCCGTTCGGCTGCCTCAACAAGGCCCGTTACGGGATTTCCTGGGGTGCGCTTGGCTCCGCGGAATTCTGCTGGCACGCAGCCCGGGAGTACACCCTGGCCCGTAAGCAGTTTGGTCGCCCGTTGGCGGCCAACCAATTGATCCAACTGAAACTGGCAGATATGCAGACCGAGATTGCCATTGGGCTGCAGTCCTGCCTGCGGGTCGGCCGAATGCTGGATGAGGGAACCTGCGCCCCGGAGAACATTTCCTTGGTAAAGCGCAATTCGTGCGGCAAGGCTTTGGCCATGGTTCGTATCGCCCGGGACATGCACGGAGCCAACGGGATCAGCGAGGAGTACCACGTCATGCGACATCTCATGAACCTCGAAACGGTCAATACCTACGAGGGCACCCACGATGTGCACGCGCTGATTTTGGGGCGTGCCCAAACCGGAATCCAAGCATTTACCGGGGCCTGAAAGTGCCGAGACACGCGATTGCGAGTGGGGAGGAGCGAGCCCATGACCGGACTCGATGACGTGCTGGAACAAGCCGCAGCCTGGCGTGGCGCCGGGCAATCCGTCGCGATCGCCACGGTGGTAAAGACCTGGGGGTCGTCGCCCCGGCCCACGGGCAGCCAGTTGGTCGTCAATGCCCGGGGCGAGTTTCGAGGCTCGGTTTCGGGGGGTTGCATCGAAGGCGCAGTTCTCGAGGAAGTGGCCGAGGTGATCCGGACCGGGCAGGGCAAGCTGCTCCATTTTGGGGTCAGTAACGAAATGGCTTGGGAGGTGGGCTTGGCCTGTGGTGGCGAGGTCGATATCTACCTGGAAAAACTGACGTGAACTCCGCTCTGTTGGATCAGATTCTCGAGGATCGAAGAGCCAAGCGGAGTGCCGTTCTGGTTTCCCTGCACGCGAGGGGTGAACAGTGGCTGATTCATCCTGGAGAAGATGCTCCCCCGGGCTTGCCAGGGGAAGTCGCAGTCGCCGCACTGGAAGCCCTCGAAAAGAACACATCGCGCCTCACTGTGATCGGCGGTGACTCCTACTTCCTTCAAAGCTTCAATCCTGCGCTTCGGATGATCATTGTCGGCGCGGTTCATATCGGTCAGGTGCTGGCCGAAATGGCCAAGCTTGCGGGCTTCGAGGTGGTGGTGGTCGACCCCCGGGAAGCCTTTGCCACCCCATCCCGATTCGAGGGCATCGAACTCCGCACCGAGTGGCCCGATCAGGCGCTTCAGGAATTGGCAATCGATGCGAGAACTGCCGTCGTTACCCTGACCCACGACCCCAAACTCGATGACCCCGCCCTGGCTGCGGCCCTGGATTCCCAGGCGTTCTACATCGGCTCCCTTGGCTCGAAGAAAACCCATCGGGCTCGCTTGGAGAGACTTGCCGAGAAGGGATTCGGCGCCGAGGACCGCGCAAGGATTCGCGGTCCGGTTGGGCTTGCCATCGGGTCGGTCACTCCGGGAGAAATTGCGGTCTCCATCGTGGCTCAGGTGGTCGAATCCCTTCGCGCTAGGAACCCCTGACCTTGGCCCAAACCGCTTTCGGAATCCGAGTGGGCGCGCTGATCCTCGCGGCCGGTCGATCTCTCCGTATGGGGAAGGAAAACAAGCTCTGCCTTCCTGTGCACGGCAAGCCTATGCTTTTGTATCCCGTCGACGCCGCGATGGAAGCGGGCCTCTCGCCCGTCCGAGTGGTGACCGGACACGAGTCCGGGAAGATTCGCGACCTACTGGCTGACTACCCGGTTGAGTTCGTCCACAACCCCCTCTTTGCCGAAGGCCTCAGCACCTCGCTCCGGGCGGGCATGAGTTCACTGGACTCGCGCATTGATGGGGTCGTCGTGTGTCTGGGCGATATGCCCCGGGTTTCAGCGAAGCATATCCGTCTCTTGATCAAGAACTTTGATCCCTCGGGCGACCGGCCGATCTGTGTGCCGATTCACCGGAGCCAACGCGGCAACCCGGTGCTCTGGCCCCGGGACTATTTCGATTCGATCCGAAGCCTTGGGGGAGATTCTGGTGCTCGGAGCCTGCTTGAGCGGAATTCTCCTAGGGTTTCCTTTGTCGAAATGCCCGACGATGGCGTCCTCTGGGATGTGGACACGCCCGAGGACCACGACCCCGAAGGCGGGGTACCTAGATCTGGCCATTCCCTGTGATCGGCGGCGAGGCCCTGTCCATGGGTTGTCCGTGTGTTGTCCGTGTGTTGTCCGTGGGTAAGCAGAGGAGTCCCTCAACCCATAGGCGCCATAGGCGCCCTTGAATGCGGTGCCTCGGGTGAAATCAGGGCGTGCTAGTTTTTTTGCATGAAGGAGTCAGGACAATGAGCCATTTTGACGTTGTGATTGTGGGGGCGGGCCTCTCGGGAATCGGTACGGCCTATCACCTGCAGGAGAAATGCCCGGGGAAGACCTACGCGATCCTCGAGGGTCGCGATGCCATCGGGGGAACATGGGATCTCTATCGCTACCCGGGTGTTCGGTCGGACAGCGATATGCATACCCTCGGCTACAACTTCAAGCCCTGGCGGGCGGAGAAGGCCATTGCCGATGGACCGTCCATCCTCGCCTATGTGAACGAGACCGCCGACGAAAATGCCATCCGTAAGAACATTCGTTTCAATTGCGAAGTATTGAAGGCCTCCTGGTCGAGCCCCGACGCGCTATGGACCCTGAAGACCCGGGAAACCGGGCACGATGCCGCCGGCGAGGCCATCACCTGCAACCTTCTTCTTATGTGTGGCGGCTACTACAGCTACGACGAGGCCTACAGGCCGAAATTCGAGGGTGAGGAAGCTTTCGAGGGGCCCCTCTTTCACCCGCAATTCTGGCCCGAGGACCTTGACTACACGGGCAAGCGGGTCGTCGTGATCGGGAGCGGGGCAACGGCCATGACGGTTGTTCCCGCTATGGCGGACAAAGTAGAGCACATCACGATGCTTCAACGTTCGCCCACCTACGTGGCCACGCGACCGGCAAAGGATGCCATCGCCAACGGGCTTCGCCGCTTTCTGCCCGAAAAGATCGCCTATGCGATCACTCGCTTCAAGAACGTCAAGCTTCAGGCATGGATGTATAAGAAGACGCGAAGCAACCCCGAAAAGGTAAAAACGTTTTTACTGGGAGAGGTACGGAAGCATCTGGGTCCCGACTACGACGTCGATACCCATTTTACCCCCAGTTACAATCCGTGGGACCAACGCCTGTGCCTGATTCCGGACGCCGACTTGTTCGAGGCCATCAAGGCTGGAACAGCTTCGGTGGTCACCGACCACATCGACACCTTTACCAAGAAGGGGATCCGGTTGACGTCGGGTACCGAACTCGAAGCCGATATCATCATCGCGGCAACGGGTTTGGAATTGAAGTTGATGGGGGGCGTCAGTTTTAGTGTGGATGGCAAAGAGGTGGACTTCGCCGACACTTTTTCCTACAAGGGAATGCTCTATTCAGACATCCCGAATCTCGTGCAGACCTTCGGCTATATCAATGCCTCTTGGACACTACGGGCCGACCTCACCGCCGAGTATTCGTGCCGACTGCTGAACCGAATGGACGAACTGGGCATGCGCCAATGCACCCCCCGGCTCCGAGACGAAGATCAGGGCATGCCTGAACGACCCTGGATTACCGACTTTTCGGCGGGTTACATGCAGCGGCGAATGCACTTGTGCCCGAAACAAGGCGATCGCGCGCCGTGGCTCAATACTCAGAACTTTTCTGCTGACAAAAAAATGATTCGCCATGCGGCACTCGAGGATGGGGTCTTGACGTTCAGTCACCCCGGGCCCCACTGAAATAGATTCCCCTTGAGAGAATCATTCGCAAACGTTCACTCCGATCATTGAATGGCTTCGTCGGTCGCCTCCTCGGGATCGGTTGAGAGCGGACAATCAGCCAATTCGAGAAAGGACAAAGGATAAAAATGATCTTTCAGCATCGATTGATTTTGACTCTCGCAGTTGGCCTCACTTTGGCTCCAGCCCTCGTCACCCGCGCGGACGAAGTTTCGAAAACTGTCAGCAATATGATCGAGACGGAGCTCGGCGTCTTCGTCTTCCCGAAAGCTGGCCAGGATGCCTCCACCCAGGCAAATGATTCCCTCAGCTGCTACGACTCGGCGAAAGAGCGCACGGGAATCGACCCCAAGGTGGCCGCGCCTCCGGTGCAGGTGGCCGACACCGGCAGGGGTGGGGCTGTCAGGGGCGCAGCCGGCGGAGCGGCTCGTGGCGCCGCCCTAGGAGCAATTCTCGACGACACATCAAAGGGGGCGGCCGTCGGCGCCGCCGCCGGAGCCATGCGCGGTCGCAAAGGGAAGAGGAAAGCCGCCGCACAGGCGGAGGCACAGGCCGAAGCAGCCACTGCAGCCTCGGCGAAGGAGCGGATGTCTACCTTCAACCGAGCTTTCGGCGCGTGCATGGATGCTCGCAATTACTCCGTCCAGTAGGGGCGGCAACTCTCGATGGGCACCACACGATCGGCACCACATTATGGGCACCACACTATCGGCACCACACATCGGCACCACACGTCGGCACTCAAGTATCGGCACTCAAAAACCCGAAGGAGCCTGTTTGGCCAATTTGATCTCGCCCACAAGGCCGGTTGCATCTTTTGACTCGGGCATGGGAAATATTCGCCAGGGACTGAGCAGGTGTCTCCAGTTCGGGGGGCTCTGCACACTGGTCGCCGGCGTTCTGGCATGTAGCGGTCCCCTGGCCGTCATTCCCGGCGGACAGCTCTCCGGGCAACTGGCCGAGGCGGAGACGGTTCCCGCCGATTGGTCCTTTGCCGGGGAATACGGCTTCTTTAAACTGGAGACCCGTCCCTCGGATCCCTATTCGGTCAACATCGCCTTTACGGTAGTGGGGGGAGCCCTCTATGCCTATGCGGGGGCGACCGAGACCCAATGGGTCAAGAACATGGAAAAGAATCCTCTTGTGATCGTCGGGATGGACGGGACCCTTTACCCGCTCCGGGCCACCCGGGTCACTCACTCAAACGAAATCGAGAAATTTGGCACCGCGTGGACGAGCCAGAACTCTTTCCATCGCGACCCAAAGGACTCCGAAGAAGTCTGGCTCTACCGCCTGAGCCGGCGCTAAATCCCCCAGGAACCGTCGGGCTTCAGCGGCCCAGCCCTAGGGCGAGATTCGTCATTTTGACCCCGCGTATGAACTGTGAACCCTGATCTGGGTCGCCCGCTTGAAGGAAAGCACAAGAAATTCCCGTGGCCGGTTCGGCAAAGCCGATCTGACCACCCGCTCCAGGCCAGCCGAAAGCGGTGGAGGATTGGCTCCACGTGGCACCAAAGCCGGCTCCCACCACGACACCCAGAGTGCGATTGGCGGGCAGCCCCATGAGGGGGTCGGGCAAGGTGCAGCGGACATTTCCCACGCCGTCCGCCAGGGTTTCCGGGAACCAGATCTGACCGGGATTATGAAGTAGGCCCTGATAGAAGAGCGCGAGGGTCGCCGCGGTCATCACGCCGCCGCCACCGGGTTCCCCCGCGGCAATCTTTGCGGCGAGAGTCCCGTCGGAACTGGCTCCCGGCAATCGCGTTCCGTTGCCCGCATTGGCGAGTTGGACGATTCCCGACTGCTGGTCCGTAGGGATCCCGAGCACCCGAGGAAGGCCCAGGGGGCGGGTAATTCGTTCTTCGATGAAGTCGCAGAAGTTCTGGCCGCTCAGGCGCTCGATCAGTTCGGCCAGCACCCAGTGTGCCGACATCCCGTGATAGACGTATTGGGTCCCGGGCGCGTATTCGAGGGGCCATCGCGCCAGTTGCCGAACGCGCCGCTCGGGGTCGGCGCCGTCAGCCGATGCCATCGGGGCATTCGGAAAACCGCCGGTCATGAGCAGAACTTGTTCGACGGTGACCCCTTGCTTGCCTTGCCTGGCGAACTCCGGGATGTAGTGGGCCACGGGTTGTCCAATATCGAGGGCGCCCGAATCCATGAGCAGCCAAACCGCCGAGGAGACGATGGGTTTGGTGGCTGAGGCCACCCAAAAACGTGCATCGGGATCGGCGCTCCCAAATGAACGCGTCCAGACAATTCGATTGTTCCGAGCCACCGCGAGTTGACAAGCGCTCACGCCCTGGCCGAGGGCGAATTCAGCTGCGGCCTCGAGTGCGGCGATATTCAGATCTTCGGTCAAAAGGGTCTCCGTGTGAGGGCCGTGCAGGCTCGCCGGCTATTCACCGGCGCCCCTGTCAGTTTGCGTAAGTTTCCGTGAGTCTCGGCGGGACGGCCAGTGCGAGGTCAAGCCGTCCACCCCCGGTCAGCGCAGGTGCGTTCCACGGGCCGAGCGCGCTACTTTCGCCGTTGGAGTGGCGAACTGGGGTCACTCCCGGCGGAGGCTCGGTCCATGCAAGAGGATTGGCAAGTCGAGGAGTTGGACGCAACCTTCGGGGCGACGGTGCGCGGGCTCGATCTGCGGGCCTTGGACGAAGCCGACTTCGAATCCTTGTACGCGCTCTGGCTCAGGCACGCCCTGCTGGTTTTTCCCCGCCAGCACCTGAGTCAACCCGAGCAGGTGAGCTTCGCTCGGCGCTTTGGCGAACTTGAATTTGAACTCGCAGCCATCAGTAATGTTCGCGCCGATGGGAGCTTGCGGCCCGAGGACGAGGCCGATGGTGTCATGCAGATCATCAAGGGAAATATGGGTTGGCACGCGGACAGCACCTACATGCCCGTCCAAGCAAAGGGGGCGGTCTTCACCGCCCACCGAACCCCTCCTCGAGGCGGCGAAACGGGTTGGGCCGATATGCGAGCGGCCTATGGGGCCTTGGATCAGACAATGCGAAAGCGGGTTGAGGGGTTGGCGGCCTACCACTCCCTTGCCTTCAGCCAGGGACAGATTGGTCATGTGCACACGAAGGAGCCCGAGGACGGGAGCCCCAGTGATCCCGAGGCGTACAACGGCTACGGGTTTACCGACGGGGATCCACCTCTGCGCCCCCTGGTCAAGGTGCACCCGGAAACCGGCCGGCCCTCGCTTTTGATCGGGCGTCACGCCTATGGGATCCCGGGCCTAGAGCCCGGTGAATCCGAACGCTTGCTCGACGAGTTGGTGGAGTTCGCGTGCCGCTCTCCCCGGACCTATCACCATAGTTGGACGGCGGGCGACGCGGTGATCTGGGACAACCGGTGCTTGCTCCACAGGGCCATGCCATGGGATATGAGCCAAGCCAGGGTGATGTACCACACGCGGATCGCCGGTTCCCCGGACAGTGAATTCGC
>CAWVXN010000032.1:0-13269 GCA_963933695.1 uncultured Myxococcales bacterium
TGCCGTGCCCACCGACGTTCGCCAAGCGGAAAACGTCGACGCGCTCGCCGCGGCGAGTCTCGAAAAGTTCGGCGCCGTGCATCTCGTTTTCAATAATGCGGGGGTGCTGCTCAGCGGGTTCGCGTGGGAGCGAACCGACGACGATTGGCGCTGGGTGCTCGATGTGAATCTTTTTGGCGTCATCAACGGGGTTCGGAGCTTCATGCCTATTCTTTTGGATCAGGGTGGGCCCGGCCACATAATCAATACGGCTTCGGTGGGTGGGCTGATGGCCGGTCCTTTTCTCTCGCCCTATGTCGTTTCGAAGCACGCGGTGGTCGCCCTGACCGAATCCGTCTACCACGAGTTGGCCACCCTCGACACTCAAGTTGGGATATCGGTTCTCTGCCCAGGTCCCATCGCGACGGGGATCGGTGATTCCGAACGTATTCGGCCCGCGGATCAGTCCGATACACGTGCCTTGGAGAGCGAGGCCGAGAAGGAGTACGACTCTCAGCTGTCCAGCGGCATCCTGTCGGGTATGGAGCCGGATGAAGTGGGAAGAATCGTATTCGAGGGGCTGCGGGGTGATCGTTTCTGGATTTATACGCACCCGGTCTACAAGGAAGCGATTCAGGGGCGGATGGAAAGCATCCTGTCCGGGACGAACCCGGCCCATGCCATGGAACTCCCGGAGAACCTGGCACCGGGAAGCTGAGCCGCCTTTCAGATCTTGCGGTCGAGCCCTTCCCAATAGCGATCTCTGAGAATCCGCTTGTAGAGTTTACCGGTGGGGTGCCGGGGCAGTTTTTCCTCGAAATCCACCGACCGCGGTGTTTTATAACCGGCCAGATGGTCGCGGCAGTGGGTCTTGATCTCTTCGGCGAGCCTCTCCGAGGCCGTGAATCCAGGCAAGAGTTCCACGGCGGCTTTGACCTCTTCGCCGAACTCCTCGTTGGGGATTCCGAAAACGGCCGCGTCCGCAACGGCTGAATGCGCGACCAACACCCCTTCGATTTCCGCGGGGTAGATGTTCACACCCCCCGAGATGATCATGTCGATCTTGCGGTCGCTCATATAGAGGTAGCCGTCCTCATCGAGGTAACCGATATCGCCCACGCTGAATACGCCGGGTTCGAGATGGGCCGCCTCGGTTTTCTCCGGGTCCTTGTGGTACTCGAAGTCGGTGCCCATTTGATTCCGGAAATAGAGCTGCCCCGATTCTCCAGTGGCTGCAGTTGAGCCGTCTTCCTTGATGACGCGGACTTCGAGGTTGGGAAGGGGTTTTCCCAGGGAACCCGGGCGTGCAAGCCACTCCTGGGAGGAAATCGTACTGATGATTGCGCTCTCGGTAGAGCCGTAATATTCAGAAATCCTTTCGCCCCACCAGTCGATCATGGCCCGCTTTGTGTTGGGAGAGCACGGTGCGGCTCCATGCCAGACGGCTCGGAGGCTGGAGCCGTCGAAGTTTTCTCGCCTCTCTTCTTCTACCCGAAGCAAGCGGACGAATTGGGTGGGTACGAGGTGGATATTCGTAATCGCATACTCGTCGATCAAGTCGAGGGTTTCCTCGGCACTAAATCCGTGCCGCATCACCACCGCGTTGCCCGCCAGAAGGGGGAGGAAGGAGAAGGCCCACTGGGCTGAGTGATAGATCGGTCCGATCAGGAGAGTCCGCCCGGTTTCGGGCATGCCAAGGTTTCCGACAATGGATTTTCCCACGAACATCATTAATTCAATGGGCTTGTCGTCACCTCCGAATGCGCCAGAAACAACTCCCTTCGGCCGACCAGTTGTTCCCGACGTGTAGAACATCGGTCCACCCAGGCCGGTGGCGGGGCTTTCTTCGGGTGAGGATTCGGCGAGTAGGGCTTCGTAGCCGAGAAAAGGAACCGGCGGGTCTTCGCCCATGGCCGCGGCGAGTTTGAGTTGGGGGCAGTCGGGTAGAAGGAGTGCTTCCGCAGCAAGCCCGGCGAAGCGATCGCTCACGAGCAGCGCATTCGAGTCCGAGTTTTCCAGTACGTAGCTGATTTCTTCAGCGACCCAATGCCAGTTGACCGGCACGTATCGGAGCCCGAGGTGGGTTGCCGCGGCCATGCACTCGTAGTACTCCCGCCGATTCTCCGAGAGGATCGCGATAGTGTCATTGTTTTTAAGCCCGGCGTTGGTAAGAGCCGACATCAGGCGATTCACGCGTTTGTTGAATTCGACCCACGAAGTGGTGCCACGCTCGTCCGCGAGGGCGAGCTCGTCGCCAAGGCGCTGGCTGAGGACTTCTAGGAGTTGGGCCATGGGTTTGCCTCCAAGTCGATGAATTCTCCGCAACTGTAACCTGCACGAGGAAATCTTGAAAATCGAAGACCCCTCGGGGCCAAAGGTGTTGATCTTCCGAGTGAAAGGCGTTGCCGTCGCCTATCGTGGGCACGGCTCTACGAAACCATTCGGGCGGGAGAGAACCGAGGAAGAGAGAACAGCAGATGGCAACGAATTGGGAAACCACGGATCTCTTGAAAAGCACCATGGAGATCAGCTGGCAGTTTGATTACGAGATCGGAATCGAAAAACTTCGCCGCCTTTACTCCAAGAGCAAGAGTGCACAGTGGGATGCTGAGCAGGATCTTGATTGGTCGGTGCCCATTGATCCATCTCGGCCACTGATCGATGAAAATCGCTTTGGTCTGGAACGACTGCCCTTCATGCAGAGGCTCTCGCCAGGCACCCTCGAAAGCTTTCGGGTTCATATGACTGCCTACCAGCTTTCACAATTTCTGCACGGTGAACAGGGCGCATTGATGACTTCTGCCGCCCTTACCCACGCCGTTCCCGACTACGAGGGGAAACTCTATGCAGCCACCCAGACGATGGACGAGGCTCGCCATGTCGAGGCCTACGAGAAGTATGTGCGCAAGCTCGCCATCGTCTACCCGATTGGGAAGTGGCTCAAAGAACTGATCGACGTCACCTTGCAAAGCGATCATTGGGTCAAGATCGCCATAGGGATGAACATGGTGGTGGAAGGGCTTGCACTGGCTTCTTTCCACAATATGCGAAGGGCCACGACTTGTGATCTGCTTCGAAGCCTGACGGACAACGTTCTTCGAGACGAATCGCGCCATGTTGCTTTCGGAAACATCTATGTCGCCGACGCAATTTCCCAGATGGAGCCTGATCAACGCGAAGATGTGGCACAGTTTGCCTTCGATGTGGTGCTTATGATGGCGGGCAAGAGTCCCGACCAGGGGGAGCGGGGTGGACTGATTCGAGGCGACCCGGGATTTCTCAAAGTATTGGAAAACGCCCAAATCGATCCGGGGGATCTCTTTAGGGGGATTCAGGAAGCGCGCGCCGAGGGCGTTGAGGTGAGTCCTCCCAGCGATGCGGTGCACGCCTTCAAGGACCTGATGATGCCTGCCCTCGTTCGGGTGGGTGCGGTGACCGAGCGGACAAGGGCTCTCTACGCCGAGGCAGATATCCCCGTCTACGAAGATTGCCGGGTGCTCGAATCCCTGGAAGACGCCGACACGGGCTCTATCGGTCTCTAGGCGAAAACCTAGGCGGGAGAGGACGTCGGGTGTCCGGCGCCCGCATGGGATCTTGAAATTCGAATGGGGAATCGGGTGTGAGCGCGAAATCAGACTCAAGTCCACGGCCTGCTTCAACGGACGAGTCTCGGCTCTCCCTGGGCGTGATCATCACTTTCGCGCTCCCCTCGGTGGGCTTTGGTTTTACTGGGCTTCTCTTTGTCATCTACTTGATGAAGTTCAGCACCGACGTTTTGCTGATAGCCCCTGGAGTGATCGGTACGTTGATCGCGGTTTCGCGCCTATGGGATGCAGTCTCGGATCCCATGGTCGGATATCTCTCGGATCGTACTCGGTCGAGATTCGGCCGCCGTCGATCGTGGATGTTCGCCGCCAGTATTCCTGTGGCGGTGGGGATCTGGATGCTGTGGTCACCCCCTCAGTCTTTGATTGGTTGGGAGATCGTGGCCTGGATGGGGCTCGCGCTTCTTGTCTACGAGACTGCCAGTACCGCTTTTTTTATTCCCCACGGCGCACTGGGGGTTGAACTCACCGATCAATACCATGAACGAACTCGGCTCTTTGGTTACCGCCATGTGATTTCTGCCCTGGGCTTGATGCTGGGGCTGGGCGCATACCATTTGATCGATCAGTCCGAGAACATGCGCGAGACGGCAGCGATGCTGATGGGTTGGGTGGGAGCCCCCTTGGTCGCGGTTCTCTGCCTCTACGCGACCTGGCGATTGCCCGAGCGGGCCGAGTACCAAGGGCGGGGGGCGGGGGCGATCCTGAGTTCATTCGGCGACGTCTTGCGAAATCGCCATGCGGCCAGGCTACTGGCGGTCTACTTCATAGACAGCTTTGGGGTGGCAAGCATAGGCATGCTCGTCCCGTACGTGACTCAATATGTCCTCAATCGATCCGAGTTGGCGCTGCCTATTATCCTCCTCTACTTCCTTCCCCAATTTCTGCTTACCCCGGTGTGGATTCGTTTGTCCAGGCGCTTCGGAAAAAAGCAGCTTTGGCTTGCCTCCATGTGGGTGAGCGCCCTGGGCTTTGCTGCGCTTTTTTTCGTCGGAACGGGCGACAACTTTCTGATTTGGATCGTTCCTCCGATCCTTGGAATGGCAGGAGGCTGCGGGCCCATCGTGGCACCGTCCATCAAGGCGGACATCATTGACTTCGACGAGTACCTGACAGAGGAACGCAAGGAGGGAACCTATCTCGCTGTCTGGAACTTCATCCGTAAATCGGCTGGCGCGATAACGGCACTTCTCACTGGATGGGTACTTCAGGAATTCGATTTCCTCCCCAACCAGGAGCAGACCGAGGGAACGAAAATGGCGCTTCGCGTTCTCTTTTCCTTCACTCCGGCTTTTTGTTACGCCGCGGGCGCTCTCATCTTTGCGGGCTTTGACTTCAACGAAGATGAACACAGGCAAGTTCGCCAGGCCCTGGACGAGCGGTCCCGTGCCAATCGCGAGTCCCAGTAAGCCATTCGTCGTCTTTCGGGCTAGGGTGCCGTCCTTCCCGGCCCCGGCCGCAGTGAGCTCGCATGGTCAAATCGCACGTAGAAGAAAGCCTGGGCGCGAATCCCGGGGATGCTGCACTCAATCCTGCCGATTCCGTTGCCATGGGTGTCCCCTCGTCCCGGACTCGCGAGCGGATGGGCCTGGGTTCGGGCGCCTTTCGTGCGCTTTCCCACCGGCCCTTCCGGTTGCTCTTCATTTCCTTCCTCATCAATCAGACCGGGTTTTGGATCTCGCACATTTCGCTTCAGGGGCTGATGGTCGAGCTCTCCGATAACGACACCCGTCAAAACGGACTTCTTTTCTTCGTACTTTTTCTCCCGGCCTTTCTGCTAGCCCCCATCGCCGGTGTGGCCGCGGATCACTTTGATCGCAAGAAAATCGTTCTTGCCTGCTATTGCTCGGTGATCATCTGCTGCGGGGGGCTGGGGATAGCCACTGCAAGCGATTGGCTGACACCCGGCCGGCTTCTTGGCTTTGCCTTTGCCTTGGGCCTTTCGTTCGCCTTCTCGGGGCCCGCCAGCCACGCCATCGCGGCGAACGCAGTTTCGATGCCAGATCTTCCCAGCGCGGTCTCCCTTCAATCGGCGGCCAACAACCTGACCCGGGTGATCGGCCCACTCCTGGCGGCACCCTTGGTCGCTACTTCCCGTTTTGAATGGTCTTTTGGGATTTATATGGTCGCCGCGCTCGTGGCTGCGATTCTGACAGCGGCCATGCGGATCAGTCGCTACATGCCTGAAGAAGAGGCGGGTGGAATCCTGGCTCGGATGTCCAGCGGTTTCGTCCACGCCCGGGAACGCCGACCTGCGGTCCCCGCGCTTTTGACCGTCGCGACCCTTTCCTTCTTCGGCGTCTCCCATACGGTGCTGATCCCTTCCTTCGCTGCGGACGTGCTCGGATCGGCGGACTATTTCGCTTGGCTTGCTGCGGCGACGGGTGTGGGGGCCATGGTGGGTGCTTTGAGGGCAGGAAGGGTGGGCCGGGAGCCGTCCATGTGGCGAGCCGGGCGCGGGATGTCCGGTTACGGGTTGGCGTTGGTGGCTTTTTCACTCAACACCGGCATTGAGTTCGCGCTGATGGCCCAGATGGTGGTGGGTTATTTCTACTTTTCGGTGATGACCAGCCTGCAGACTCTGATTCAGAGCATCGTTGACGAATCGAAACGCGGGCGGGTGATGAGCCTGTTCCAGGTGGCCTGGGCGGGTCTGGTCCCATTCGGAAGTCTCGCTATGGGTTTTCTGGCCGAGCCCTTGGGTTCGCCGAACACAATTTTGATGGGCGCAGCGGTGTGCGTAATCTTTGGGCTTTGGGTGCTGATACTTTTCCGCCCCCGGCCTGTCTGAGTCTTGGCTCGTTCGGCCAGAAGCTAGAGGGCATCGAAGAAGGCTTTCAGCATGGCAAAGCCGCCTGCGCCGCCAACTAGTCCCATCTGCATCTTGTTCGGCGTATAGCCAAAGCCCACCCCCGCGTCGGGATCCGCCATGCCGATGGACCCACCCGCCCCCGGATGCCCGAATGCACGCTTGCTCGGGGACAGGGGCATGACGGCGGAGCGAAGCATAAAGCCGAGGCCAAAGCGCATGGGCATGCCGCCCAGGACCGCGTCGGGTCCTTCGGCCTGGGTCTCGATGGCTCGTTCGATGCTCTTGCTTTCGAGGATTCGAATTCCGTCCAGTTCGCCGCCCAGGGCCATGGCGCCGTAGACCCGGGCCAGGGCGCGGGCCGTACCGTGGCCATTGGCCGCCGGGATTTCAGCCCGTCTCCATTCGGGGGTGTTGACCGCGTCGGGTGGAATCCGTGGGTTGTTAAAGGCGCCACCGGTCATGGTGCTGGGGTCGGCCATCTCGCGCATGAATGCCTTGAGGGGTTCCGGGACGGAACTCCCGGATTTCGCACCGTCGCCCCCGATCAATCGGCCGTGGAGCCGAGATGTGCGCGCGTGTTCTTTGTCGGGCAGGCCGATGTGAAAATCGATGCCCAGGGGCTCCGCCACGTTTTGACGAAAGAAGTGCCCAACGGTTTGTCCCGAAACCCGGCGTATCACCTCGCCCACCAAGTGGCCGAAAGTGATGGCGTGGTAGCCGTGTCGCGTGCCCGGTTCCCACCAGGGTTCCTGGGCCGCAAGGGCCGAAGTGAAGGCTTCCCAGTCGTAGAGGACCGAGGTTTCCAAGGGCTCACGCACCGCGGGCAATCCCGCTTGGTGGCAGAGGAGTTGGCGAACCGGAATCTGTTGCTTGCCCCGGGCCGCGAATTCGGGCCAGTATTCGGCAACGGGTGCGTCGACGTCCAGAAGTCCGCGTTCGACCAGCTGGGCGGCGCAGATCGCGACCATCCCCTTGGTGGTGGAGTACAGGTTGACCAGCGTATCGCGCTGCCACTCATCGCTCGAGTCCGGCTCGAGGAATCCGCCCCACAGATCGACGACGGTTTCTCCGTGGAGCGTGAAAGAGACTCCGGCACCAAGATCGGCTCCACTCGCGAGGTTTTTCTCAAGGATTTGTCTCACGCCTTCGAAGCGTGTGTCGCAGTGGCCATGGACGCGCGGTTCAGTGGACATGAAGTTTCCTTTTTGGGGGATTGGGGTGTTCGTGGGATTTCATATGGGGTGATCAGGTTTTTCGGTGGCGGGGTTCATCGACCCGAGAGAGAACCAGGGCTATGGCCGCAACCTGAAATGCGATGGCCAGACCAAACAGGAAGTCGAGCCCGAAAAAGACAGCGAGGAGACCGCCGAGCAGGGGTCCGATTGCGCCGACGGCTTCTTGGGCGGAGTTGGCCACGGCAATTCGAATGGGCAGGTCTTTTCGGCTTCCATATTCAAGAACCATGTTCTGGGCGGCCATCTGGAATCCGCCCATACCGGCTCCGATGCCAATAAACGCGAGGACGAAACCGGCGATGGAACTCGAGGCCATCATGCCAAGAACGGAGACAATCCACAAAACCAGGGTCACGACAAAAACGCCACGGAATCCGCTGCGATCGGCCATTGCCCCCCAGGCCAGGTTACTGACCGAGTTGGCCGCCACGAAGGCTGTGCTTAGGATCCCGATATTTGTGCCTGTAAGCCCAATGGTATCCCGGGCGTAAACGATATAGAAAGGCGTGGCCATGCGGCCCATGGTCGCTAGGGCGCGGCAGAGAGTATAATATGTGTACGCCCGATCCTCACGGAACAGTGCGGGGAGTTCCCGGAGTCGCTGGCGTAGCTGGCTGGGGAGTCGAACTTCGGGAGGCTGGGGTTCTCGGACGAGTAGCAACATGCCGAGGCCCAGGGACGTCAAGGCAAAGGCGAGCAGAAAGGTGGCCGCGTAGCCGTTGCCGAGGAAGTTTTCTCCTACCAGGAACTCGCCGCCGAGATAGGCAACGATGGCTGCAGTGATTCCCGCCAAGGCGTTGCGCAGGCCGAGCAGCCGCCCCCTCCGTTTGACGGGGATTACTTTGGACATCAGGTAGTTGAAGATCACGCCCTGCATGCCCATGAAAAAACCCAGAAAGAAGAGAAAGAAACAGATGGCCTGGACGGCGCGGTCGGGCTCAAGAAGGAGGCCGGCCAGGGCGAGGCCAAGCACCTGCACCCGCATCAGGGCACCCATGATGAAGCCCATGGGAAGAACCCGACGACGATGCTCGATCAGGTTGGCGGCGATCAAGGGCGAGAGGAACATGCCGAGGTATTGGATTGATCGGGCGAGTCCCACGACAAACTCGGACCCGGACAGGAGGAGCACGTAGGCGGGCAGAAAAGTAGGCGCATTGACGAGCCGGAAGCCTGTTTGGCCAAGCAGGCCGTGCAGCACATGGGCCAGGTAGTTGCGCGTCAGATTCCGCTGGATGAAGGCCTGATAGTCGTCCTCGGAATCGCCCGATCCGCTCACTGAATCAGGGGCCGCTGGAGCGGATTCTGGGCCTGGGGTCACGATGGGAGCCTCCTCAAGGCCTCACCATCGCACCCGCGTCCCGGCTTCGCCAAACCCGACCCCGATTCTCGCCCAAGGGGAAGAGAGTTTCAGTCCTCGCGCTTGTGGCTGGGGCAGCCGAAGAGTAGAATGCAGAGTTACCGGCGAAGACCCTGGCACGGTGCCCTGGAGTTGTGCAGGGTCACTCCCAGCGGGGTCGGCACGAAGCGCCTTACTGCTAGGCCCATTTTGGGGCTTCCGAGAGGGACGATCATGGCGTCAGGATCCGATACAGAAGGACCCAATCTGGTTTCAATGCCGGCCAACTGGACGCTGTCCGGCTCGGGTGAGACTGCGCCTGCGGCCGATCCGATCATCATGCTGACCGACTCTGCGCGGGAGGAGGTCCGCCGGTTGATCGAAGTCGAAGGCCAACCGGGCCTCCGGCTCGGGATTAAGGGCGGAGGCTGCTCCGGGCTGAGCTATCAGCTTGAGTTCACCGATGCACGAGAGGGCGACACCGTCATCGATTTCGACGGATTCCAAGTTTTCCTCGACCGAAAATCCACCATTTACCTACGCGACATAACCCTGGACCATCAGGGGGGGCTTGACGGCCGTGGCTTCGTATTTCACAACCCCCAGGCGAGCAATACGTGTGGGTGTGGGGAGAGCTTCTCCATCTAGAACCTCCATCTAGAACCTCCATCTAGAACCTCCATCTAGAAACTCCATCTAGAACCTCCGCCTAGAGCCTCCATCTAGGACTTTCACGTAGGACTATGATCTAGGACCATGACGTAGAGCAATGATGGCTCGCCTAATTACACACGACCCCGAAACCCAGGAACTCGCCCGAACGGTTCGTGGGGTTGGTTTTTTTGCGCGGCTCGGAGACGGAGACGGCGGTTTGGCTTGTCCGGGTGTTCTCCGGGTGAGCGGTCGAGATGCTCTTTCCTTTATTCACTCCCAAGTGACGAACGAAGTCGAGGGATTGGCGCCGGGCGAGGGCAACTACTCGGCCCGGGTGACCCTTCAGGGGCAACTGGTGGAACTCTTCGGTGTTCACCGTCTGGACGCCGAAGAAAGCGTCGAACTCTGGCTGGTCTTGGAACGCGATCGCATCGCCTCCTTAATGGCCGATTTCGAATCCGTGCTCTTTGCCGATGAAGTTGACCTGGCTGATGCGAGCGATGCTTACCGATGGTCGACTCTCCAGGGGCCCGGGTCGGCCGATTTGCTCGATCGAATCTGGCCTGAGGCCAAAGGTCCTTGGAGCGACTCGGCGAGTTTCTCCCTGCGAACGCCTGGGCATTTGGGTGCGCCCAGAGGAACCCGAGTGATCAGTCGATCCCTGGGAGGGGACCCCGGCTTTCTCCTAGCCCTCCCCTCTGGAGACGAGAGTTCCGTTGCTTGCGAAGAGCAATTTGAGGCTGAAGCCCGGGCTTCGAACTTTTGCGTGATCGAAGAGCCCGTGCTTTCAAGAGTGCTGGAGGTTCTACGCATCGAAGCCGGCATCGTTCGGATTGGTCCGGATACTCGGGGCCGCAAGCGGGTTCTGCCCGAAACGGGTCTCGAACAATACGCGGTCAGTTATACAAAGGGTTGCTACCTCGGGCAGGAGGTGATTGCCCGGATTCGGACATATGGCGCGCTTCGATTTGGATTGCGCGGTCTGATCTTTGATTCCCAGGATGCGGGGATTCTCGAGCGGCTTCCCGAAGAAGGCGAGCCGCTGATTCTTGAGGACGGGACCAAAGTCGGCCAGATCGGCTCGCGAACCCTCTCACCCATAATGGATGCACCGGTCGCCTATGCCTATCTCGACAAGTCTCACCGAACTCCTGGGACTGAATTGCGGGTCAAACTTGGCGAGGAAAGCGTTGGCGCCAAGGTAGGGCTGCTCCCCTTCTACAGCGCTCCGGGTCTCGCCGAACGGGTGGCCTGGCTTTACGATCGCGCGGTTCGGAATTTTGCCGAAAGTCGAGAGGACGAGGCGCTCGATATGCTCGAGGAAGCTCTTCGCCTCGATCCCTCTTTCTCCGACGGATACGAAGCCGTGGGCGTGATGCTGGGACGTTCCGAACGGTTTCATGAGGCCATCGATATTTTTAAGCGTCTGGAAGAGATCGCCCCCCACGAGCCCATGGTGAATACCAATCTCTCTCTCTACTTCATGAAGATCGGCGACAAGGAAAGCGCGGAGGCGGAAGCGGCTCGGGCCATGCAGAAAGAAATGGCCCAGAAGAGCGGCCGAACGGTGGATTCCGAGGCGTTGGATCGGGTGATGCTCGAGCAGATGGAGGCCGATGCGCGCCGGAAAAAGGAAATGTTTGGGCAGATCCTTGAAATCGACGCCGATGACCCCATCGCGCTTTTTGGGCTCGGAAACGCGGCTGCGGCCCTCGGGGAGTGGGATGCCGCCGTTTCCGCCTATGCCCGGGCGAGCGGAGTCGAGGCGGAGAACTCGGCGATTTACCTGGCCCACGGCAAGGCGCTCGAGCAGGTCGGCCTGGGTGGAGACGCTGAGGCGGTCTACAGGGCAGGAATGGAAGTCGCCTCGAGAAAGGGGGACCTCATGCCCTTGAAGGAAATGGAGCACCGGGTGCTACTGTTGACCGCGCCCTCGCCGAGTCAGCCGGAAACAGGCTCTCACGAATAGGGCCCGGCCAGCCAGGATCGCCCAAGACGGATCCGGCCAGCGAGAGCGGAAGCTTTTTGAATTCCAATGAGAGCGAGATGAAAGAGATGTGTCATGAGTTGGATGAATCGAATCAAAGGATTGGTGGGCTCCGAGGAGTCCGAAGGAGTGGCCGTGAGTGACCACGGGTCAAACGGAGCCCCGGAATCCCCGCTGGAAGCTGCCGAAGAGGGTGCCTGGCTCGAGGTTCGATTCGAGCCCCCGGCTGCGGAAGCCGTGACCTGCCCGGTTCGTTTTGACCGAGCGGTTTCGCCCGGCGGTACCTCTCTTTTTGAAACTCCGGAAGAAGCCCAAGCATGGCCTGCAGCCCGGGCTCTTCTGGGAATTCCCGGGGTTCACTCCGTTATCGGAAAGGGCGATGTCCTGGTGGTGGCCCGGCATGGGGCGGCCGACTGGCCGGAGATCCTGTCGCGTATCGAGCCCGCCCTGGGGGCCGCCTTCGAGAACGAGGGGAAGGTTCAAGTGAGCCAACCCGTTCGGGTGGCAACGCCCGCCGCTCCAGCGCAGCCGGCGCCTTCCGCAGGATCCGAAGATTCGGAAGCCGAAGCGGCGCTTCGAATCCGGATCAACGCAATCATCGAGGATCAAATCAATCCCTCAGTGGCCTCTCACGGAGGCTACATCGATCTCCTGGACGTGCAGGGCAGCCGGGTCTTCATCCATATGGGGGGAGGCTGTCAGGGTTGCTCCATGTCCGCGGCGACTTTGAAGCACGGGGTGGAGACAACCCTGCGGACGGAGATCCCGGAGATCACGGAAATTTTCGACACCACCGATCACGCCTCCGGGGCGAACCCCTACTTCCAAGCCTAATTTCACCAGGCCCGACCCCCATCGATGATCCGCTACGCACGGGGAATCGGGCATCGGAGGATGGGCACAGGGACCGGCTACTAGGCGCTGGTGACTAGGTGCGAGTCACTAAGCGTGAGTAACAAAGCGCGAGTCACTAAGCGTGAGTAACAAGGCGTGAGTAACAAGGCGCCGGGATGTTCCGCTCAGGGCGCGGGGGCGAGAATGGCGAGGACCAGAAGCCTCCCCTCGCCGGTGTTGCGTATTCCGTGGGGTACGCCTTCGGGCGCGATCAGCATGACTCCGGCTTCCATGGGGAGGGTACGATCCTCCAGGACGAAGACCCCCGAGCCCTCGAGGACGTGGTAGACCTTGTCCATGCCTTCGTGGGCGTGGAGCTTGTGCTCCTGGCCGGCTTCAAAGGCGTTGAGCCCGACCATGATCCGGGACGAAGAGAAGAGGGTGCTCTTGCCCATCTTCTCTTTGGCGTAGACGGCGTGTTCCTCGGGGCGAATGGCTTCGGGATGATCCATAGCCGCGAGCCTACCACGACAAGCGCCCAGGATCCCGCGATCGCCGTTCAGCCTGGGCTCGGGATGGATCGTCGAATCTCCGCCCAGTCATGGACCCTTTGAGCGCCGCTCGCTTCGGCGACAGATTCCCTATTCCAGGGTCGGTCGAAGAGCAGGACCTGGGCGTCTGTATGAAGAGCGAGATAGTGGGCCATGCTGTCCGCATCCTCGATCACCGCGTGGTAACCCCGGTCCACCAAATCAGCCGGCGTGGTCGCACGGGGGTCGTCGAAGCGGGCGTACTTATCGACGAACTCCAACTCGTCGAAGGGG
>CAWVXN010000033.1:0-13081 GCA_963933695.1 uncultured Myxococcales bacterium
CGGGATCTTGAAGACGCCATCGCCCCGGTCAAGGAAGTTTTTCGGCTCCAGGATGCGGACGGCCTCCTCGCCAGCGAGAAGGTCTACCTCGACTCGGGTTCCGCTAGCTCGGCGATCGTGCTGGCGGCCTCTCGGGGCACGGGACTCGACGAACTCACCGTTGATCGCCCCAAAGCAATGATTCCCGTTTCTGGCACGCCGGCTATCGAGAAGATGCTTCAGAGCATGCGGGCCGAAGGCATCAAGGACATCTCCGTCGTTCGCGGGTATCAGCCCGAGGCCCTGACACCCAAGGGCGTGAAAATTTTCGAGAACCCCGACTGGGAGACCAACGGTGAACTGGGCTCCCTGGCCGCCGCCCGAGAGGCTCTGAAGGGCGACACGGTAATCGCGTACGGGGACGTGGTGTTCAAGCGCTATATCCTTCACCTGCTGCTGTCGTCGGACTCGCCGGTGACCCTGGTGGTGGACGGCTCCCGTTCATTTCTGGGATCCGGGCGCAGCGTCGACCGGGTGAAGGTCTCCGGCCCGCCGCCCAGCGCGTACGACGAATCCGAGAATTGGCTCGAGGCCATGGCCGAGGACCTGCCCGATGACGTGACCAGTGGCGAGTGGATCGGCATGTTGAGGGTGCGCGGAGAGGGCTCCGAACTTTTGGTGGATGCTCTGGACGTGGTTCTGGCCCGACCCGATAGCCATCGACTGGATATGTGTGCAGTTGTGAGCGAGTTGGCGGCCCGGAATCCCCGGGCGGTTCGGGTGATCTATATCCAGGGTGGCTGGATTGATATCAACAGCCTCGCCGACGTGGCCCGCAGCGGCGAAGTCTGAGAGCCAGGTCGCCCGGTTTTTATTTCGCCTTACTCTCATCCCCTCCCTTAGTCCCCATCCCATCCGATCCCCATCCCATCCGCTCATTCCCATTCCCCTTGGCCGACCGGAGGTTCCCCGTTTGCCCCTCGACCCTCAGCTGTTTTTTCGCGCGCTTCTCGGTGCCGGCGTCACTGGACTGGCCGGCGTGCCGTGTTCGATTCTCAATCACCTGACCCTGGAGGCCGAGGCCTCGGCGGAGATCGACTACATCCCGGCATCGGTGGAGGGCGAGGCAGTATCGGCGGCGGCGGGGATGTGGCTGGGCGGAGGACTCGGCGCCGCCATGATGCAGAACTCGGGTCTGGGCAACGCCGTGAACCCCTTGGCCTCCCTGTCGATTCCCTACGAGATCCCCGTCTTGATGATTGTTTCCTGGCGGGGTGAACCGGGTAAGAAAGATGCGGTTCACCACTATCCCATGGGTGCGGCTACCCGGGGAATTTTCGAATTGCTCGATATCCCCGCGACGGTGCTCCGGGAGGACACGGACCTGAAACGCGCGGTGACCGAGGCCGTCGCGTACATGCACAAGGAGCGTCGGCCCGCCGCCCTGATTGTCCCGCGTGGGCTTTTTCAAAAGTCACCCGGAGGCGGAACTGGAACCCATGCGGCCGAACGCCCGGCGCCCGCTTTGGTCGGTTCCGACCGCAGCGAGAGTCCGGCGCCGGTACGCTTTGGCGGGGGCGCGCTGCCCAGCCGAAGCGAAGTCCTCGCGGCCTGGATGGCGCGGCATCCCGATGACCTGGCGGTCTCCACTACCGGCTTCATGTCCCGTGAGGTCTCTTCCCATGGGCTCGTGGATCGCCATTTCCCCATGCAGGGCTCAATGGGATTTGCCGCTGGGATCGGCCTGGGCCTGGCGCGCAGTGTGCCCGAGCGGACGGTTCATGTCCTGGACGGGGACGGGGCGTTGATCATGCGGCTGGGAAGCCTGGCCACCCTCGGCGCCCTGGCGCCCCGGGGTTTCGTCCATCTCGTGGTGGACAACGGGACGTATGCGTCCACCGGCGGGCAGCGAACGGTTTCTCCCCATGTCGACTTTCCGGCGGTCGCCCTGGCTTGCGGTTATCGGGCCGCGGCGAGTTGTCGCGGCGAGGATGGGCTCGGTCCGGCTCTTGAGTGGGCGTCCGAGGTCGCAGGGGAAGGCCCCGTATTGCTTCAGATCACGGTGAACGAGCGCGAGGCCGAGGGTCTGGAGCGCCCGTTGCTCTCGCCCCAGGAAATTGCCCTCGCCTTTCGGGACGGGGTGGCGGGGCAGGGTTGATGGCCAGTCGTCCCCAGGCCGCGATCATCCTGGCTGCCGGTATGGGAACCCGCCTTCGGGGCGTGTTCTCCGAGTTGCCCAAGGGTTTCGTTGAAATTGGCGGCGAATCGCTCATTGCACGCTCCCTTCGGATGCTCAAGGAGCGGGGCATTCAGCGGATTGTGATTGTCTCCGGGCATTTGGGTACGGCCTATGAGGCCCTGGCCCGGGAGACCTCCGGCGTCGAAGTGGTGGAGAACTCGGCATTCGCCACCACGGGCAGCATGGCTTCTCTGGCGTGCGCCCTTGAGCGCGTCGATGAAGATTTCCTGCTCCTGGAGAGCGATCTATTTTACGAGGAACGCGCGCTGGATGTTCTGCTCGATGGCGACGACCCCGATGTTCTGTTGGCCTCGGGACCCACGGGCGCCACCGATGAAGTCTGGATCGAAGCTCCGGGTGGGTATCTCAAGGCGATGTCCAAGGCGCCCGATGCGCTGGGCGAGGTTTTTGGCGAACTGGTGGGAATCGTCCGCATCTCCCGGCCCCTGGCCCTTTGCATGGCCGAGGTCTACGCGGAGTTCGTCGCGAAGAACGGACACGGACAGATGGCCTACGAGACCGACGCCCTGGTGGCTGCGGCCGAGCATCGGCGGGTGGCTCTACGCCTGGTCCCCGATTTGCTTTGGGGCGAAGTTGATTATGAGAGTCACTATCTCCGGGTGCGCGACGAGGTCTGGCCGCGTTGGGTGGATGGGCAGTCGGCCGCCGGTCTGGACTAACCCGGCGCTCCCGGGCTTCGTGGAGAAGGTCCGGCCGATTGCACAGGCCAATTAATTAGAGCAATCAATCAGAGCACCAATCAAAGCACCAATCAGAGAATGAAGCAGAGAATTAATCAGAGGATAAAAATGGAGCCGAAGATGAAAATTCCCAAGCGCACTGTTCTTCTGAATCCCGGACCCGCCACCACCACGGACAGCGTCAAGGCCGCCCTGGTGATTTCGGATATCTGTCCCCGCGAGCGCAGTTTCTGCGATCTCTACGCCGACGTTCGCCGGAGGCTGGCCGCGCTGGCGGGGGACCCCGACCAGGTGGTGGCGATCCCCGTGGTGGGCAGCGGGACCACGGTGCTCGAGGCGGGACTGGTGAGCTTGATCCCGCCTGGGGGTCGGGTTCTGATTCTCGATAACGGCGACTACGGCACTCGTTTGGCCGCCATCGCGGCGGCCCATGGCATCGGACACCGCCGGGTCGAGTTGGGCTGGGGCCAGCCCATCGATTTCGAAGTCCTCGAGGCGGTTCTGGCCGAGGAAGACGGCAAAGCCACGCATCTCTTTGCGATTCATCATGAGACGAGTTCGGGGCTGCTCAATCCCCTGGATAAATTGGTGGAGAGGGCTCACAGCCACGGTCTTAAACTGATGCTGGACGCCATGTCGAGCTTTGCCGCCATGCCCATTGAAGTGGGCGAGCACGCGGTGGACATGCTCTTTTCCAGTTCCAACAAGTGCGTGCAAGGGATGGCCGGACTGGGGATTGCGCTGACGACCCGGGGCCTCCTGGACGAGGTCCGGCCCACCGCCCGGCGCTGCTATGTGCTGGACTTGGTGGCCGAACACGATCATCTGGAGAGGACGGGGCAGAGCCGGTTCACGGTACCGCCCCAGGTTGTTTCCGCGCTGCATCAGGCATTGGTCGAACTCGATGCAGAGGGCGTGGAGGGCCGGCAGAAGCGCTATCAGGAGAGCATGCGCACCCTCACCGAGGGTCTGACCGCTCTGGGTTTTGAATTTCTGCTCGAGGACCGGCACCAGAGTCGGATCCTTGTGGCCATCCGGGAACCCGTCGGGGACTGGTACGACTTCGATCACATGCACGATGCTCTGGATGCCGAGGGGTTCACCATTTATCCCGGCAAGCCCGGAGCCGAGCCGACCTTTCGCTTGGCGGTGCTGGGCGCCATCGATGCCCGGGACATTGAATTTTTCCTGGGGGCTCTCGGGCGTTATCTCGAAAGCGTGAAGGGAAGCGCCTGATTTGAAAGAGGAGATCGCTGTTCGCCTGCTCTGGACCCTGGGGCTGATCTTCATGCTGGCCGGGGCCGGAGTGCTCGGCCTGTGGGCGCTGCGCGGCCAAACCGCCGGGCAATCCCGGATGGGCACGCGCTTTGCCGTGGAGGTGGGCATCCTGGCGGCGATCTGGGGCCCCGTCTACTTGGGGGGGGCGTGGTTGCTGGGGGGCGTGGCGTTACTGCTTGGCCTGTGTGCCTGGGAGCTCTACCGGACCCTGGAAACCGCGGGGGATCGGCCCTTTAAGATTCCCGGCACGCTGCTCGGGCTGCTGGCGCTGGTTTTCGTCTATCGCGCGCCCGAGGTGGTCGCCTGGCTCTTTCCTCTCGGCCTAATTGCCTATGCGGCCCTGCGCGGCGCATCGGCGGTGGCGGGCGGGGGCCCGGAGTCGCTACTGGCCCGGGCCGAGAGCACGTGCCTGGGCCTGCTCTATCCCGGCCTCTGCCTCGGCGTCTTTCTCGCCCTGGGTTTGGGCGAGGGCGGCTTCGGTTACGCGGTCTTCTTCTATGGCCTAGCCGAGGCCAACGACGTATTCGCGTACCTGGTGGGAAGCAGCATCGGGAAGCGCAAGATCTTCCCGACCCTGAGCCCCAACAAAACTCTAGAGGGTGTGGTGGGCGGCATGCTGGGCGCGGTGGGCGTGGGCTTCGCGTTCTCCTTTGCGGTGCCCGAGTTGGGCGCGCTGGAGATTGTCGCTGCAGGGCTCCTAATGGGCGTCGCCGGGCTCTGCGGAGATCTCTTTGCCTCCGGGCTCAAACGGCGTGCAGGGGTAAAGGATTATGGCGACGTCATTCCTACCCAGGGCGGAGTGCTGGACGTCTACGACGCCTTCATCTTTGTGGCGCCCGTTTTCTACGCCTTCTTGGCCCTGCTTTCCCGGTGATGCACCGGGTTGGTCAAGGCGGGACGTCCGGCCGGGGCCGAATGCCGGGGTTCAGCCTTGGGAAGGCGGTTCGCCCGGTGGCTGGGCGGCGGCTTCGGGCCCTTCGTCAGGCCCTTCGTCGGGCCCTTCGTTGAGTTCGCGGAACCAGGCTCGGTTTCTCTTGTAGTAGTCCAGGAAACTCTGGTAGCGCCGAGCGTAAAGGGCCTGGGTTTCCGGTTGGGGCTCAAAGCGGTCGGTGACTTCCACGAGATCGCTGCAGGCATCGAGACCGTCGATCTCCCCCAACGCGCGCAGGGCGATGAGCGCGGCGCCCCGAACCCCGCAAAATTGGGGATTGGCAACGCGCTCCACGGGTTTACCCAAAACGTCGGCCATGATCTGGCACCAGACAGCGCTTTGGGCGCCGCCGCCGGTAATGCGAATACTGGGTACCGGTCCCCCGAGTAGTTTTTCGACGACCCCCAAGGCCCAGCGATTATTGAAGGCTATCCCTTCGAAGACGGCGCGCAGGAGATGGCTGCGGTCGTGGTCCAGGGAGAGATTGACGAAACCTCCCCGCAGCGCGGCATCATCCACCGGGACGCGCTCGCCCATTAACCAAGGGAAGAAAAAGACTCCGCCGGCGCCGGGTTCGCACTCGGCGACCAGGCGGTTGAGGGTGTCGTAGTCCAGATCTCCGCCGAGAATTTTGTTGCGCACCCACTCCATGGACGCCCCGGCGGTTTCCTGGGTGGCGATGAGGATGTATTTCCCGGGCTCGGCGGCGCAAAGCGTGCCCGTCGCCGCGAAGGGGTTCACGGCTCGATCGTCCAGGTGGGTGGCCACCCATGAACTTGTCCCCAGATAGATGTGAACCTCGCCGTCCTGGACAGCGCCCGAGCCCACCGCGCACGAGGGCACGTCTCCCGCGCCAGCAATCACGGGGGTGCCGGGGGGAATGCCCAGATCGGCCCCGGCCCCCGCCCCCAGTTCGCCGACGATCTCCGTGGAGGCGACCACCTCGGGGAAGCGTTCGGTGTCGAGATCCAGCATCCGGAGAATTTCCTTGGACCAGCCGAGTTCTCCTTTCCGGGTCTTGAAGAGCCATCCGCCACTGGCGAGATCGAAGGTGGTGACACTCCGGCCCGTACACCGCATCACGAGGAAGTCTTTGACATCGAGCAGTTTGTGCGTCCGCTGCCAGAGATCCGGACGTTCTTCGCGCAGCCAGATAAACTTGGAGATCGTGTCGCGTCCGGCGAGACTGGGGACTCCGTTGGTGGCGCGGAGCCATTTCAGCAGCCTGGGCAGCCCATAGCCCGACACCTTGGGGTAGCCCGACGTAATTCGCCGAGCTTGTTCGCGCGAACGGGTGTCCAGCCAGATCATCGCGTTCATCAGCGGCTTACCGTCGATGTCCACCGGGACAACCCCGAACATCTGGCAGGAGAAGACCACCCCGGAGACCTGCTCGGGGGAATAGGCCGAGTGGGCCCAGAGTTCCCGGGTTGCGCTGCGGATCGCGCTCCACCAATCGTTTGGATCCTGCTCGGCCCAGCCCGGTTGGGGGTAGAGAACTTCGAGTGGACTGCGCGCGCAATCGCGGACCTCACCGGCATGGGAGACCAGGGCAACCTTGATCTCCGAGGTGCCGACATCGATGGCCAGGACATTTCGTTCGCTCATTGCCGGAACCGTTCCTTGGGAGTCCCCACATGGGGGCCGACCTGGGCTGGGGCGATGGATGGGGTCAAGTACAACGGATTAGTCCGTGCGGCGCACGTCGGAGTCCAGTCGTCCATCGACCAGATTGATCAGACGATCTGCGGATTCAAAAACCCGGGAGTCCTGGGTGACCATCAAGACCGTTGTCCCGCGCTCGTGGGCCAGCTCGGCCAGCAATTGCAATACGATCTGGGTGTTCTCACCGTCCAGGGCCGCGGTGGGCTCGTCGGCGAGCACCAGGGCGGGTCGGTGGACCAGGGCCCGGGCGATGGCGACGCGCTGTCGTTGTCCGCCCGAGAGTTGATGGGGCCGGTAGTCCATGCGCTCGCCCAGGCCGAGTCGGGTGAGCAGCGCCCGGATGCGATCGTTGGTTTCCGTTCCGGATTGTGGGTGGAGGTCCGTGGCCATCTGGACGCTCTGGAAGGCGGTCAGGGCGGGGAACAGGTTGTGAAGCTGGAAAATGAAGCCGAGTTGTTGGCGGTAGCCCTCGAGCCGGGCACCCTCCAATCCGTTCAGGTCGTGCCCGATGCAATTGAGCGTGCCCGATTGGGGTCGGCGCAAGGCGCCCACCAGGGAGAGCAGGGTGGTTTTTCCCGAGCCCGAAGGACCGGTCATGATGGCGAACTCGCCGGGCGCAAGACTGAGGTCGATATCGAAGAGGACCTGCTTGGCCGTTTCGCCCTGGCCGAAGGCGTAGTTGACTCCTTCGAGGGCAATCGCCGGGCTGTGAGAATCGGAAGTCATGGGCGGCTTCAGGAGTCCTTATTCTTTAGAAAAGTTCTGCGGGTTCCAGGCTTCGCACTTTTCGAAGAGCCAGCAGCCCGGCCAAGGTACACATGGACAGGGCCAATGCGCCGACATTCGCGGCGTCGGCGAGGGTCAGGCCAGCGGGCAGCCCACTGCTCCACCCGAGCAGGGCCAGCATGGCGCTGCCCAACGCCATGGAGGGGATGAAGCCCAGGACCGAGAGCAGGACGGATTCGCTGATCACGACCCATTGGATATAGCGGTCGCTATAGCCCATGGCCTTCAAGGTCGCGAATTCTGACAGATGGTCGAGGACCTCGGTGTATAGAATCTGGTAACAAATCACGACGCCTACGGCGAAGCCCAGGGCAACACCCACCAGCAGAATCACACTGATGGGGGTTCCCGTCCTCCAATAGGCCAGGTCGCGATCGATCAACTGGGCCTTGGTAAAAGCGCGGACATCGCCGGGCAGGATACGAGCGAGTTCCTCGAGCACCGGCCCGGGTTCTGTCCCCGGAACCAGTTTGAGGAGGGCGATTTCGATCCACTTGGGGCTCTGGCGGGTCAGCTCGAAGAAAGTTTCGTCCGAGACCAGGAGACTGCCGTCCACTTCGAAATCAGTGCCCAGGGGAAAGCTGCCGACGATCTCGATTTCACGACGATTGATCTGGGCGATTCCGTCGGGCAGGTCGCCGTAGGAGTCGCGCGAGCGAGCGTCGAGCAGCGCGGTGCCGATCCGCTTGAGCTTCGGAGCATCCTCGCGGACGGCGTCGATCAGGAAGGTTGGCATGTCCGGGCGGAAGCCAATCACGCGAATCGGGTGAAGGGTTTCCGTCTCCAAGTTCTTCCATTGCAACAGCGCGATCCAGAGGGGCGAAGCGGTCTCCACTCCCTGGACCGAGAGCGCTTGGTAGAGCCTTTCCTTGTGCATGGTGTTGCGGGCCAGGAAAGGGTCCTTCTCTTTGTTGATCACCAGGATGTCGGCATCGACCTGCCGCAACAGTTGCAGGGCGCTGTCGAGCAGGGCATTGCGAAACCCGATCTGCAACAGCATCAGGAGCAATGCAAATGTGACGCCGCCGATGGACGCCACCAGGCGACCCCTTTCATGGAGAAGGAGTCGAAAGGAAAATCGCACGGCCCGGCGGATCCCGGACATCAGAAAAGTTCCGCCGGATCGGCGCGATGAAGCCGCCGAGCGGACACCAGGGCCGAGGCGCTGCACATGGCGAGGCTCATGAACAGAATGCCGACAACCAGTGCCGGGGTGATGAAGATCGGCAGGTTTGTTGCGCCCTGGATCAGCGGAAAGACGAAAAGACTCACGAAGAGAGCCGGACCGAAACCCAGTAGAGCATAGATCCATGCCTGTTCGAGGATGTAGCGGGTCAGTCGCTTCTTCGAGTACCCCATGGCCCGGAGGGTGGCGTAGAGGGGTAGGTGATTGCGAATATCGGTGGACAGAATTTGGAACAGCACGACTAAGCCCACCAGAAAACCCGCGAGGGTGCCCATCCCGAAGATGTTTCCCACGGCGGTGTTCTCGACCCAGTGCTGGGTCTGCAGCGCGTTGAGTTCATCCTGGGTTACGACGCGGACGTCTCGGGGGAGGGACTTGCGCAGGGCGTCGGCGACTTCATCGACGTCGCTGCCCGGGGCCAACTTGACCAGGCCCAGGTGGGGTTCCTCCAGGGGATGGTTGCCGAAAAATCGGGAGAAGGTGTCGTCGCTCATGAGCATTGCGCCGTCGGCGAGGAAGCCGACGCCCATCTTGAACCCCCCCACCACCTGGGCGGAAAGGTTGCGGACTTCGGTGCTGCCCGAAGGATCCACGGGTCCGCATTTGGAGCGGGTCATTTCGTCGAGGAGGAGGGTATTCGTCGGTCTGAGTTTTTTGAGTTGGGCGCTGACCCCGTCCAATCGCAGGGGGGAGACGTCTGAATCCGCGGACACCGGGAAGCCGATAGCGAAGAGTCGACAGTTGGCGCCGTTGACGGGATCCCGCCAATCGGCATAGCGAAAAAAGATCGGTGTCGCGGCCGTGACCTCGGGTCTGGCCTGGGCTTGGTAGAGGCGTCCGGCGGGAATGGTGCCCGTGGCGCCGAGATACGCGAAGCGTGGCGAGATCAACATGATCTCGGCGTCGAAGCGTGCCGACACGGCGAGGGCGGTATTCAGGACCGCGCTATAGAAGCCGAGTTGCACGAACATGACGAGGATTGCAAAGCCAATCCCGGCTGAGGCCACCGCGGTTCGGCTCTTCTTGTGAAAGATCAACTGCAACGCGAAGGGAACCGGCCGTGCTTTCTCGGTCGGGCGATCGTAGGCAGATACCGGGCTCAAGGAGTTCCGAGGCTGCCCAGGTGGATACGAAGTTGTCCTTCAAGGTTGGTCATGCGTTCGGCCAGTTCGTTCGCTTCGAGGAGAACCCGTACCTGCACCACCCGTAGGCCCCGGGGTGCGGTGGGGTCTTCGCCGGTGACGCTGTTGCTGAAGATCATCTCGCCCATGGACTCCACCGTACCCCTGAGCGGGAGGGGGAGAGCGGGGCTGGTAAACGTTGCCTTCTGGCCGATCTCAACCAGTCGAATCTCGTTGGCGTGGACTTCGGCCACGGCCACCATGTTCTGGGTGGCCCCGATGCTCACGACGGGGTGCATGTCGACGCGTTCCCCCTCCTTCATGAGCACCCGGAGGATTCGGCCTTCCAAGGGGGACTTGATGAGGGTGTGGGCCATTCGGGCCTGGGCCTGGACCACCTGGTTCTGGGCCTCGCGTAAGATCAGGTCGACATCCGCCGTTCTTCGCTCGAGCAGGGCGCTGACCTCGTGAAGCCGCTCCTCGGCGCGCCGGACCTGGAGTTGTGCGTCGCGGAATTCCTTGCCCGCGCTAAAGCCCTTGAGGCTCAGGCCCTCCTGGCTGATCACCTCTTCCCGGGCGTAGTCGAGTTCGGCTTCGACCGCGCGTACCCGGGCCTGCTGGGCCTCCACCTCGAGGGGCTCCAGGCGAGCGCGCTCCAGGGTAATCTGGGCCGCCTCGAGTTCGGCGGCGCGAAGGGGATAGCTACCGAGAAGAACCAGCACCTGGCCGGTGGTCACCTCGGTACCCTCGGCCACCAGAATTTGTTGAATCACGTCGCTGGAAGCCGCGGCCACATTGACGACCCGACTCCGGGGTTCGAGCCGGGCGAGGGAGACTAGGCTTGGCCGGTCGGGCTCTTCCGTGGCCCGGTCGGGGGCGGGCAAGGGTTCGTCGCCCGAGCCGAGGGCGGCGACCAACACCAGTCCCAGAACCAGCCCCAGAACCAACACCAGCATGCGCCTGGCGCGAACCCGCAGGTCACCGCCCGGGGCCGAGGCGCTTTGCTTTTGATCGGGTGCAGGAGGCATGGGGTTTGAACTGCTCCCGGGATCGTTTGGGGGGGGGTCGGTGAGAAATCGACGGCAGCCAGGCCGACGCGGGCCGAGTATAGGGTCGGCTCCCGGGAATTCGCTATTTTATTGCCCCCGGGGGAAGTTCGAGAACTCCGGGTCTGCTTTCGATATCGGGCTCGACCCCAGACCCGATTTCAGGCTCGATCCCAGACCCGATGCCCGGCGATGAAGGTGGCGCGGACATCCGCCGGGTCCAGGCGCTTCCGGGCGGCGGCCCAGGGTCGGTCGAGGAGGACCAGATCGGCGGGTTGGCCCGGGGCCAGGGGACCTCTGGGTTGGCCCGGGCAGGCCAGGTCCGAGGTAAAAAGCGCCAGAGCGGCCTCGGGGGTTAGGGACTCGTGAAGTTGGAGGGGCGCGCCTTCGGCCGAGCGTCGATGGACTGCGGCCCGCATCGCGGCCCAGGGGTCGCAGCGACCAAAGGGCGCATCGGTGCCGCCACCGAGAGGGACGCCGGCTTCGATAAAGCCCTGGCCACGGTAAAGCCAGGGTTGGTCCCGGGGATGGACTTCTCGCCGATAGCGATCCCCTCTTTCCAGCAGGAAATTGGGTTGGGTTACTACGGTCACGCCCAAGCGGGCCAGCAGAGCGACGATTTCCGGGGGCGCGAGGCTGGCGTGCTCGATGCGGTCTCGAGCACTGGCTCCCGCGACTTCCAGGCCCGCGGCGGCGACCACGAGTTCGGCCCGTGTCACGCAATGAAACGCAACGCCTCGCCCCTGGGCATGGGCCTGATCAATCAAGGGAACCAGTTCGGCCTCGGGGGGAAGCGCGTTTTCGTCGAGCATGATCTTCAAGGCGCCCCGCTCAACCCGGGGCTGCTCGGGCTCGGGGAGTGCCAAGCCGCCCATCACCCGGAGTCGTTGGGGGAGGTCGCCCGATGCGGCGGCGGCACTGAAGTGAGCGAGTTCCGCCGGTCCGTTGCCCGGGGTCGCGTCGCATACGCCGGTGACTCCGAGGCGCGCCAGGTCCTGGCCCACGGCGTTCAGTCGCGGGGGGACCGTTCCGCCCAGGCGCTCGCGCAGCCACGTGTCCACCCGATACATCCGTCCGGTGAGCCGCCCGTCGGCTCCGCGTTCGACGCCGTCGGGAAGGGGCCCGGACGTCTCGAGTTCCAGGGTGGTGAGGGCCGCGGAGTTGAGAATCCAGAGCGCACCGCTGCGGTGTTGAATGCGCACTGGAAATTCAGCCGCGAGGGCGTCTAGGCGGTGGCGATCCAAGGGGCCCGCCACGCTCTCGTGATAACCAATGCCGCGCACCCAACCCGGGGGATTGCCGTCCCGGGCAGCGTGCCGTCCCGCCCGCGCCAAGGCGTTGCCCAGAGCCGCCTTGGCGTGGATGGCCGGTGGTCCGCATTCAACGGATGCGAACGACGCCGCCAGGGCGAGCAAGTGAATGTGGTGGTCGTGGAGCCCGGGCAGCAGGGCCCCCCCCTCGGCGGACAGGCGCTCTTCGCCGGCCTGGGCCACCAGGTCTGGGCCCAGGGCAAGGATCCTTCCGTCCTGTATCCGCAGGGAGACGCGAGCGCCCGCGACCTCGGCATCCTCGATCAACAGCCCCTTCATGGTTGGGGGGCCAGGGCGCGGAGGGTGTCGCCGCCCAGTTCGGCGGCGGGGCCCCGGGAGGGCCGGGCTCGCGGCCGGGCTACGGGTTCGGCTCCAGCAGCCGTGATTACTTGCCATGGCTCGGACTCGTCCGCTGGCGATGGAGCCGCCGGCACGACTCGGGCTCGGGTTTCCGGGGCGGCGATTGATCCGGGTTCCGCTGCCAGGGCGGAGCGCGTGACTCCGGATAGGGAGAGATCCAGTAAGCCCCCCACACCGGATTGCCAATGGGCCAGCGCGGCAACCGCGGCGTGCAGTCCGGTCAGGGGGTCCGCGATGGCGTCGCCACAGAACACGGGTTCCCGATCGGACCCGGAGGCTGCTCCGCTCGCCCCACCAACCGCTGTTCCCCCCCCCGCCCCCCCCGCTACCAAAACCGGCCCCGGACGCAGCCTCCGCCGGCGCCCCCCCCATCCCCCAGAGCTGCCCAACGTTAGGGGCCCAACAGTGTTATTGCTCCGCGCACGCGCGCGGCATCCCGAAAACGCCGGTCCACACGCCGCTCGCTCGCCTGCACGGGC
>CAWVXN010000034.1:0-13003 GCA_963933695.1 uncultured Myxococcales bacterium
CCATTCCCCATTCACTGGCTGTGGCCCAGGCCGCATTCGACGAAGATTCCTGGCTCCAGCCCCCCACCCATTCGGCCCTCTCCGCGGATCAGCCCCGGCTCGACTGCACCCTCCTCGAAGTGATCGACGCCATCGCCGACGTAGCCGACAACGACGACGAAGTGCTGGCCACACTCGCGTACATGCTCGACTCGGGTCGCGTCCAGCTCTCCGGGTTGCTCGACCCAGAGACCACCGAAGCCCGGGTCGCCTTGTAGAAGTCCCGGCATGCCTTGACCCCGCCCTGCCCGACCGGGCATGATCCCGACATGGGAAGGCCCAATCAGCCTCCCGGAAGTCTGGGGGACAAGGCCATGGCGCAGGCGAAGAAAAAAGCAAAGGCGAAACCCAAGAAGGCCTCTTCCCGAGCCCGAGTCAAGAGCGCCAAGCCCGCGCGGAAGGCCCAAGCGAAGAAGAAAGCCCCGGGCAGGAAGAAAGCCTGGGCCGTCCGAAAAAGGACAGCGAGCAAGCAGACCGGCAGCGCGAAGAAGAAAGCTTCCGGGGGCAAGCGAGGGCGTGCCGCAAAACCCCTTCGCCCGACGAGCAACGCCGCCGAAATGGCCGAGAAGCAACGCGATATCTCGGTTTCTGAATTCTTTGCCAAGAACCGACACCTGCTCGGCTTTGACAATCCCTCCAAGGCCCTTCTCACCACTGTCAAAGAGGGTGTCGACAATGCCCTCGATGCATGCGAAGAAGCTGGCGTCGTTCCCGATATTCAGATCGAAATCCATCAGAAGAGCGATTCGCGCTTCCGAGTGGTGATCGAGGACAATGGCCCGGGTATCGTGCGCGAACAGGTTCCCAAGATTTTTGGCCGCCTCCTCTACGGATCCAAATTTCATCGCCTTCGCCAGAGCCGCGGGCAGCAAGGCATAGGGATCAGTGCCGCCGGTATGTACGGCCTGCTCACCACCGGCAAGCCCGTGAAGATCATTACCCGTACGGGGAAGGGCAGACAGGCCCACGAGTTCGAACTGGTCATCGACACCCAGAAGAACAAGCCCCAGGTCAAGCGCGACCTAGTCGTCAAATGGCCCAAACACCACGGCACCCGGGTGGAAATCGAACTCGAAGGGAACTACCGGGGCGGGCAACATTCAGTGGACAACTACATCCGGCAAATTTCCCTGGCCAACCCCCACGCCCAAATTACCTATGTGCCGCCCGTAGCCGAAGAGCATGGCGACAAACACGTATTTCCCCGGGTCACGCGAAAGCTCCCGGCCCACACCGATGAAATACAGCCCCATCCCTACGGGATCGAACTGGGTGTGCTGATGCAAATGTTTCGCGATACCGGATCTCGGAACCTTACCAGTTGCTTGCGAAACGACTTCTCTCGCGTCTCTCCCCGGGTCGCTAGCGAGATTTGCGAGAAGGCAAAGGTTTCGCCCAAGCGTCGCCCTGCCGACATTCGTCGGGAGGAAGCCGACGCCATCTACAAAGCGATCAAGCAAACGAAGATCATGAGCCCCCCAACCGATTGCATCGCTCCCATCGGAGAAGAGTTGATCCTCGCCGCATTGAAGGCCGAGGTCGAAGCGGATTTCTATTCCGCTGTTACCCGGCGACCCACCATCTACCGGGGCAATCCTTTTCTCGTCGAAGTTGGCCTGGCCTACGGGGGAAAGATGCCACGTGAAGAGAGCGCCGCGCTCTACCGATATGCCAATCGGGTGCCCCTTCAGTATCAGCAGGGTGCGTGCGCGATTACTCGCGCCGTCATCGGAACCAACTGGAAGTCCTACATGGTGCAGCATCCAAAGGGGGCTCTGCCCGTCGGGCCACTGCTCATCATGGTTCACATAGCCAGCGTCTGGGTTCCCTTTACATCCGAAAGCAAAGACGCGGTGGCCCAATATCCCGAGATCATCAAGGAATTTCGATTCGCCCTCCAAGAGTGCGGACGCAAGATGACTAATTATCTGAGCAAGCAGAAACGCGTAGCTGAAGAAGCCAAGAAGGCCGCTTACATCGAAAAGTACATCCCTCAAGTGGCCATCGGACTCCAGGAAATTCTTTCCCTCGGCGATCGGGAAACCAGCAAGCTCACAAGCAAGCTCACCCACGTACTCGAGCGCAGCCGGAAGCTCTAGCGAGAGGAGGTGGCCACGTGGCCCCACGCAAAAAAGTCGCCACCCGGAAAGCAGCCACAAAGAAGGCTGCACGAAGGAAACCTCGAGCCAAGAAGAACGCTGCTCCCCGGAAAAAAGCCCCCAAGAAAAAAAAGGCGGCCGGCAAGAAGGCGGCGCGAGACAGGCCCGCGCGAAAAAAAGGAGTACGCAAGAAAGCCGCGAAGGGAAAGGTGGCTAAGCGAGGGGGGACTCGTTCGGGGGGTAGACGTGCCGCCGGAGATGCCAAAACCGTTCGCTTGATCGTCGATACCGCCCAAACAATCAAAGAGGACATCCTGAAAACCCGGAAGCCCGATCTCGAATTTCCCATTCGGTCGCTGGGGAATGTCTCCTACTCCGAGAAGAAAGGCTATTTCGAGATTGGAAAACAGACCAAAACACGAACCCTCACTGTCAACACCGTTCGCGGTTTTGCCCAGACGCTCCGGCTCATGGGTCTTTCAAAGGATCTGATTGAAGCCAACGATTTCGCCACGAAGCGGGACGCTTACTACCAGAGTAAAAATTGGGACTCGGCAAAATTCGACGATCAAAGTGAATCCGATACGGTGATGGACGACATTGAGGCGATGTTCTCCATGCAAGGGGTCTCGCGGGAGCAGTTGCGTTACGTACCCGATGAACACGGCGGAGCCGTCGCGGGGAAACTGACCGTGATCGATCCCGACCTGGAAACGGGCCACGTGGAAAGGATCGACTGTACGCGGTTCGGATCTGGCGCTTATTCGATCCCCTCGACAGTGGAGCATCTTTCCTTCGAAACCAATGCGAAGTTCATCCTTGCCATCGAGACCGGTGGCATCTTTCAACGGCTCCAGAACCACAAATTCTGGGAACGCGAAAATTGCATCCTGGTTTCATTGGCCGGGGTACCCACACGATCAACCCGGCGATTCATCCGAAAGCTATCCGACGAATGCAATCTGGCGGTGTTCGCGTTCGTGGACTGTGACCCCTACGGGTTTTCGAACATCTACCGAACTCTCAAAGTTGGATCGGGCAACGCCGCCCACATTTCCCAGTTTTTCTCCGTGCCACAGACCCACTATCTCGGCGTTACGCCCCAGGACATCATCGACTATGAGTTGCCGACCCATCCGCTGCTCGATGTAGACATCAAGCGTGCGAAAGACGCTTTGAAGAACGATCCGTTCTTCAAAGCCCACAAACCCTGGAAGAAAGCCATCGAACAACTCATCTCCATGGGAGTTCGCGCCGAGCAGCAATCCCTTGCCATGTGGGGGCTGAATTACGTCATGGACGAATATCTGCCCGCCAAGCTCAAGCGCGTAAAGGATTTTCTCCCCTGAGCAGATGACCTAAGCTTGCGCCCAGCCATCTCACCGAACCCGAAAAAGCCCTACAGGAGCTGCATGAAATGAAGGGCATTATTCTGGCCGGCGGATCGGGAACCCGGCTCTACCCCATCACCATCGGGGTGAGCAAACAACTGCTCCCGGTCTACGACAAACCCATGATTTACCACCCGCTTTCCACCCTTATGCTGGCGGGAATTCGCGAAATATTGGTGATCACCACCCCCCATGACCAAGCCGCCTTTCAGCGCGTCTTGGGGGACGGCCACCGACTCGGTATCAACATCCAATACGCGGCCCAGCCCCGGCCCGAAGGAATTGCCCAGGCCTTCATCATTGGAGCCGAATTTATCGGAAACGACTCGGTCGCCCTGGCCCTCGGTGACAATATTTTTTATGGGCAGGGGATGTCCGACTCCCTCGCCCGGGCCACGGGCCAGGTGAGCGGAGCGACGGTTTTCGGCTATCGCGTGAGCGATCCCGAGCGCTACGGAGTCGTGAGCTTTGACTCTTCTGGCAGCGCTATTTCCATCGAGGAGAAACCCGAAAATCCACGTTCGCACTGGGCGGTTACCGGGCTGTATTTCTACGACAACGATGTTGTCAAAATTGCCTCCAGCCTTTCCCCGTCGGACCGCGGCGAAATCGAAATCACAGATCTGAACCTTGTCTATCTCGGCAATCAGGCCCTGCGCGTCGAGTTGCTCGGTCGAGGCATCGCGTGGCTCGACACGGGAACCCACGAGTCACTCCAACAGGCGGCGAGCTACATCCAGGCCATCCAGGACAGGCAGGGGCTCAAGGTCGCCTGCATTGAGGAAATCGCCTGGCGCAACGGATGGATCGATACCGAGAGCCTCCTCAAGACCGGATCAACAATGACCTCGAATAGCTACGGCCGCTACCTCGTGCAACTGGCCCAGGAAGACGACGAGGTTTCACCTTGAAATTCGCCAGGCAGTCCATTCCCGGGGTTTGCCTCATTGAGCCCGATGTTCATCGCGATGCGAGGGGTTTCTTTCTTGAGAACTACCATGCCCAGAAATACAAGGAGGAGGGCATCGAGGAAGACTTTGTTCAGGACAACCATTCATCTTCACAACGCGGAACCCTGCGCGGCCTGCACATGCAGATCAGCCACCCCCAGGCAAAGCTTGTCCGGGTAATTCGTGGGACGATATGGGACGTCGCCGTGGACGTGCGCAGGAAATCGCCCACCTTCGGGCAGTACTTCAGCGCCGAACTCTCTTCGGAAAATCACCGACAACTCTATATCGCCGGGGGGCTTGCTCATGGTTTTCTTGTGACCAGTGCCCAGGCCGAAGTCGAATACAAGTGCAGCGATTTTTACGATCCCACCGGCGAACTCTCCATCGCCTGGGACGATGCCGAGCTAGGTATTCCCTGGCCGGTTGAAACTCCAACCCTCTCTGCCAAGGACCGCGCAGCCCCGAGCCTGGCCGATGTCATGGCCAAGCTCCCCGAGTGGAAGGGCTAGAAGTCCTCTTCCACTTCCAGATCTTCGTCCCCGTAATCGCCTTTTAGTTTCAGGGGGGCGCTGCAGACACTGCAGAAAACTTCTTCCCCCCGGCGCTCGTCACCGGCTAGAGGAACATCCGCATTGCAGATGGGGCAGGTAATTTCCGAGTCCACGGATCCTCCGACCCTAGTGAGACAGGCCCAGCCAGATAGGCCTAATCAGACAGCCCTAGTCCTCGCGACATTCCGAGCAGTGTCCGTAGAGCTCGTGACGGTGACGGAGGATCGTAAAGCCCATCTCATCAGCCACATCTTTTTGCGCCTGTTCGATCACCGCAGACTCGAACTCAAGAATCCGGCCGCAGCCTAGACAGACCAGGTGGTCGTGATGCTTGTGCTCGATCTCATACCGAGCCACGCCGTCGTCAAAACGTCGCTCTTCGGCGAGACTGGCTTCCACGAAGAGCTTGAGAGATCGATAAACGGTCGTATAACCGATCCGGGGGTAGTGCTCGCGAATCTGCCGATAGAGGTCCTCACCCGTCACGTGGCCACCCGCTTCGAGAAACGCTTCGAGGATCACCTCGCGCTGCTTTGTCTGCTTGAGATTGTGACTCTCAAGATATTGGGAAAGCGCTTTCTGTTCGATTTCATGCGCCATCGGTGGGACTTTAGCAGGCCCAGTGCCATCGGATACCGGCCCACCCCCCAGGCGCCAATTGCGTTGAATAATGCGGGGGCCGAACCGGTGAACTCCGTGTGAATTCACGAGTCCCAGTTTGCAAACGAGCGCAAATCGGCAATCGGGCCGCTACAGTGCTCCAGGGGTAGGGGCGGACGCAAACGAGCCTCCACTGGACCTCCGGGCCAGCCGGTCGGCCCCACGGTTCCCAGCGATTGTCCCGGAGTTTCCCAGTGAGTCTGCCCCTTGAGCCGCCCGTCCGAGATCGGCCCCAGGCCGAGCAGGAAGCCCGCGCCCAGGATGCACTTCTCCACGCCCGGCCCCCGGGACAACAGGCCCGTCCGGGCAGCCTGAGGGAGGTCTCCCTCCTCGCCTATCCGGCCATCTTGACCCAGCTCTCCGGGGCCATGATGGGCGTGGTCGATAGCGCGATGGTCGGCCGGCTGGGCGCAACCGAACTCGCTGGAGTCGGCTTCGGCAGCACTTGGATCTGGACGATCTTCTGCTTCTTCATCGGCATGGCCAGCGGCGTCCAGACCTTTGTGGCTCAGAATCATGGAGCGAACAAGAACCAGAACTGCGGGGCCTGGGCATGGTCTGGGCTAGTTCTGCTTATGCCATTGACCGCACTCACGGCGGTCCTCTGTCATCTCGCCATGATTCCGCTACTGGATGTTTTCGTCACTTCGGAATCCATGCTCCCGGTGGCCAAGAGCTATATGTCCATCCGAACCCTGGGCGTGATGGGCATGGTCGCCGCCATGGTGTTTTCGGCTTTCTTTCGGGGTATCAGTGATACCCGCACGCCCCTCTACGTCACGCTCTTCGCCAACGCGTTGAACGCCATTCTCGATTACGGATTGATCTTTGGGCGCCTGGGCCTCCCCGAGTGGGGCGTGGAAGGCGCAGCGACAGCCACAGTCATCGCCGAGTGGGTGTTTGCCTTCGTGATTCTCGGCGTTTTTCTGAGGCGAAGCCTCCGCGAGAAATACGGCACGGGAAAAATCGCTTTCTCCTGGCCGGACCAGAAGCGGCTGATCCGAACAGGGGCCCCCATCGGCGGCCAATGGACTCTGGAAATGCTGTCCTTCGCGGTATTCCTTGTGATGGTCGCAGGCATGGGTGATATCGCCATGGCGGCCTCCCAGGCATTCATGGCTCTGCTCTCCCTCTCCTTTATGCAGGCCATGGGATTGGGAGTCGCCGTAGCCACGCTGGTCGGCCGATATATCGGATCCGGTGATCTGGAATTTGCCGAAAAATCCTTCCGCGCGGGCATGATCCTCTCGTTCTTTATTTCCGGCGGAGTGGGGCTTCTTTTTGTGTTGATCCCGGACGCCCTGCTGGGAATCTTCAGCGACGACTCCGAAGTCATCCGAATGGGAACCTCGCTGCTGGCCATCGGAGCCCTTTTCCAGTTCTTCGACGCCTTCGGAATCGTGGCTGACGGCGCGCTCCATGGTGCAGGAGATACTCGGGTTCCCTTCCTCGTACGCTTCATTCTGGCCTGGGCAGTCTTCCTTCCCCTGGCCTGGCTACTGGCCTTCCACTTGGAAGGCGGCCTCAATGGGGCCTGGCTCGGAGCCGCCATTCACATATTCCTGCTCACCGCCTACCTGATCTGGCGCTTTCAGTCCGGAGCCTGGCGAAAAATCAAAATCTGATCCGTCGCTTGGGCACCGGCCTTCAGCCCGAGTCAGCCGATGCGGGCAGCCGAAGCTCGGCCACGACAGGCAAGTGATCCGAGGCCCGTCGGGCACTGGGTGTGTCGTAGGCCGAAATCGAGACCACCTTGGCTCCGCTCGCATAGATTCGATCCAAGGCCAGAATCGGTCGCGAAGCGGGGAAAGTGGCTGGCCAATCCACGTTGCTGTGCCGATGAAGAGTGTCTTCCAAACTCTGGGATGCTTTGCATTCGCGCCACGCGTTCATGTCGCCCATCAAAACCGCCGGGCCGGCATTCCATTGAGGATGTTTCAGCAGCATTTGCACTTGGCGGCGGCGAGTCCGATCTACCAAGGAGAGGTGGGTCGCGACCAAGCCAAAGATCCCTGAGCCTGTATCAAATCCCGCCGCCAGAGCACATCTTCGCTCAATACGCGACGAGAGGAGGTCGAGAACGGAAATCGTCGTGATGGGAAAGCGCGAAAGAATCGCGTTGCCCAGTTCTCCCCGTTTATGCTTTCGATTCGCCGCAAATGCCAAGTGGAGACCCAAGTCCTGAGCAAAATCCTCAAGAGGGCTTTCATCCCCCATAGGTCTCAGAACTTCCTGCAATGCGATTATGTCAGCATCGAGTGCCTCAATCACCGATCCCGCGCGAGTGAGATCAGGCTTGCCACGACCGTTCAACCCGGCCCAGCGGTGAACGTTATAGCTGGCAACCCTAAAGAGCGTGCCCATTTTCACTACGGGTAAAGCACCCGCGGGCGATTTGAGCAGCGAGATATGCGGGGGGCCCTGATCAACCGGGTGTATCACCCGCCGGGCCTCGTCACCCAGGTTACGCGCACGGGCCAGGGAAGCACTGGCCGCCTTGCGGGTTCCCTCGGATACGCGTTGGCGCGCTCGTTTGGCGAACGAAGACCCTGGGCTGGCCGACTTTCTCGCCCCGGCGCGATTCTTCTTTTTCGTTGTTTTTCGCTGAGCCAAAATTCGTTTCCCCTTGCTTCAGCAAAATCCCCTTGGCGCAGCGGACAGAACCAGTTCAATCTCCCAGCGCGAAGGCCACCACTGAATCGCCCTGTCTCGTGCCCATCAACGCATGGCCACCTGCTGCGATCACGACGAGTTGCTTGCCCCCTGCATGCGTTCGATACGTGAGGGGGGTGGCCTGGCCGCCCGCAGGCAGGCGCCCTCGCCACAATTCCTCCCCCGATTCGATATCGAACGCTCGCAGGTAGTCGTCCATGGCGGCTGCAATGAAGATCAAACCCGATGCCGTAACGATGGGCCCCCCCTGGCTCGGAACGCCCAGAGGCAATCCGATCGAGAAGGGGGCGATATCCTCGGTCGTACCCAGCGGTACCTCCCAACGTATCTCGCCCGTGGCAAGGTCGATGGCAACCAGGGTGCCCCAGGGTGGCGGGCTGCAAGGCAATCCGAGAAAAGACACGAGGAAGTCACGCGTCATCGCATAGGGGGTTCCCTCCTGGGGCTCCCACATGGGCGGCGCCTCTCCCGATTCCTGTGCGGCCACCATCCCGGAAATATACTTATCCCGGGGAATCAGCCGAAGAACCGACGCCATGCGGCTCGTATTGGTAATCAGCAGCCCCCGACCCGCATCGATGGCCATGCTGCCCCAGTTGCCACCTCCGAAATAACTCGGGTAACCGATCCAGCCGTTCTCGCTGGGGGGGGTAAAGGGCCCTTCGTAAGCCAGGGACTCGATCTTCTTCTGGCAATCCCAACGGTCCAGCGGCGTGATTCCCCAGGCATCATCCGCCGAGAGCGTTGCCGGGTGAATGGGCGGAGGCAGGGTGGGGAAGGGCTGGCTGGGCGAAAGAACTTCCCCTTCAACGCCATCCTGGGGCACCGGCCTTTCCTCCACGGGAAACAGGGGCTTGCCAGTCCGGCGATCCAGCAAGAAGACATGTCCTAATTTCGTTGATTGCGCCACGGCGGGTACCGGGCCCAGTGGGCCTTGAAACTCGAAGAGCGCGGGCTGGGCAGGCACATCGTAGTCCCATACGTCGTGGTGCACCGTCTGAAAATTCCAGACGGGCTCACCCGATTCAAGAGAGAGGGCCACGATGGAGCTCGAGTAGTAGTCGAGACCATCGCGCTGAGCCCCAAAGAAGTCGGGGGAGGTATTGCCAGTGGGAACGAAGACCAAGCCGCGCTCGGCATCTCCCGAGAGTATCGACCAAGAATTCGTCGTTCCCCGCTGGTAGCGAACCGAGTTGCCCGACTCATCGACGCCTTCTATATGATCCCGCCCGGGAGGCAAGGGATCCCAACTCCAACCCAGTGCACCCGTTCGAAGGTCATACGCGCGCACGACCCCACCCGGCGCGTCGACTCGAATATTGTCGAGTACCATCGTCCCGGTCACCAAGACGTCCCCAAGCACCAGGGGAGGCGACGTCACGCCATACTCGCCGGGATATCGATCCCCGATTCCTTCACTCAGATCAATGGACCCGTCCTTTCCGAAAGTTCCGCAGGGCAGGCCTGTCTTTGCATCGAGGGCAATCATGCGGGCATCAAGAGTGCCCATGAAAATACGTTCAGCGCAAATCGAATCCGGGGCGGCCCTTTCATCGCGCCAATAAGAAACCCCCCGACAGATCTGAAGCATCACCCCTGTGGTATCCACTTCGGCATCGAATACCCAGCGCTCCTCGCCGGTTTCAGCATTCAGGGCAATGGCCTTGTTGCGCGGGGAGCAAAGGTAGAGGGTGTCGTCCACCAGGATCGGCGTATTTTGAAAACTTGTCCCGATGCCCTGGGCAGTGCGTTCGACCACGTCGCCGGTATGGTAAGTCCACGCAACCCGCAGGGAGTCGACGTTGTCGCGATTGATCTGGGTCAGGGCCGAAAAGCGCGTACCTCCGGCGTCGGCGCCATAGTGGGGCCAGTCGGCGACAGGCCCCGCAAAATCCATCGAAACGGTCTCTTCGCAGCCCACGCCCTGCAGGCATGCACCCACCAGCATCACAATCAAAAGGTGTCCGCCGCCCCGCTGAGAGGCGTGTCGACGCCGAAACCCTTGAGCCCTAACCCTCGCTTCCAACGCACTCCTCCTTCGTCGCTCACTTCCCGAATAGGTCGATCCGGCGCCGAGCACCGGGCCTCTCCCCCCTAGCCGAAGACCGGATCATAGTGCTTTCATTGGTCCTTAACGGGAGCCCCCTGTTGATGGACATTCCCGCTATCGGAGCCAACCGGAAGTCCGGCCGGGTTTGGGCGCGCCGGGGAGCAGGTCAACGGAAAACCGGGGTAGCGCCATACTTGGCCGCTGTCTTGGGCGACGAAGATCACCGCCTGACCCCGAGCACAATCGGGGACAACCGTGAGCCCCTCCTGTTCGTCGCCGGGCAAAGCGAACTCTTGAAGCACTGTGCCGTCCAGAGACATCTGCCGAATCACATTGTCCGCATCGTGGAGCGCAAAGATTGAACCCGTTGCCCGGTCAAAGTGGAGCCCCGAGAGATCCGTGCGTTCGGGCAACGGTGATAGCACCGACTGGAGTTCTACTTCGCCCTCGGAGAGAAGAGAAAATACATAAATTTGGCCACTCCCCTGGTGACCTGCGAACACCAGCCCCGCGCCTGCGGTCAACGCCTCGAGCCCGCGATTCTCGTCCCCGGTCATGATCGAGCTCAGGTCCCACTCGTTCCCGGTCAGAACGCCGCGCGCGAGATCAAACTCGACCACCGCATCGGGATCCTCGGAGCCCAACAAGATCACCGAAGTGGTCGGGTCGACCAAGGCAATGGCCTCCAGGTCGCCTCCCGGGTGCCATGTGGTCCAAAGGCCGTGCTCGCCATCTCCGTTGCCGACGCCATCGCCAGTGCCAGTGCCAGTGCCAGTGCCAGTGCCATCGAGGCGGCTAACGCTTCCCCCGTCGCCCACCACTACCAATACCCCAAGCCCGGGATGCCAAATCAACCCGCTGGGTTCTACCCCCACCGGCAAGCCTCCGGCAGCCCCCCTACGCCCCACCTCGCGCCCCGCCGCACCGGGCCAGGGCAGAACCTCGCCCGCGCCCGCCGCCACGGAGAAGAGCAAGAGAAGGCCGAGGAGCCATCGGCCCCCGGCGCCTAGGCGCCCGAGCGGTGCGACCATTCTCAAATTTTTTGGAGGAGAAACTTTAATCATATTTTTTGGATAATTAGAAAATTCTTGGCCCGGCGCCAGGGAATCCTACTCCCATTTACGGCTGGTACTGCCGATAAGCTCATTTGACTCGAATTGAGTCGCGAAAGTCGAACTCACTCTTGCCTGCTGGCGGGACTCTATCAATGCAAAAACAATCTGTTGATTTCCGGGCGACTCAACGTCATCGGTTCTGTTCGTCGCGCAGGAGACTCACCCCCAGCGGTCCCATTGACGACCCTGCTACTGGATGCGCGATACGCAAGGTACCCAGACTACTCATCGTCCCAAGCTTGCTTCGCCCCTTCCCTGCCCACCTGAGCGCTGCCCAACTGAGTCCGGCCCACCTGGACGCGACCCCACTGAACCCAGCCCAATCCGTTTTGGGCGGAACCCGACCAGTCTTCAGCCAGCAGCGGATGGAAACGCCATGGAAATCAGGCTGTGGCGACCGCGCGTCTGGGGGTCGTGAACACGCAGCCGCGCTCTCCGCCCACGAACCCGCCGCATTCCCCGCTCCTTTTTCCAAATATTCTACGAGAATTCTTATAAAGACCCTCTGCTCTCTGATGACCCATACCGCGACAATCAGATTGCAGCAGCGGTTGCCGGGTATACTTTTTTCAAAGTGCTTCTCCAGCAGCAGGAGTCAGGTGATATCCCATGCGTGATGATGAGCGAGTTCAACCATTAGCCACCGTACTTCTCTTTTTTGTCCTTATCTCCCTGGGCCCCCTGCTCTATCTGCACCACGCCTGGCTAGATGAGGTCGAGGCCCAAAGTCGGGTCCAGACCCACTTGGGGCAGGTGCGCGAAAATCTCGCCGAGGCCCACCTCTGGTTCGAGGAACTCCTCACGGGTGACCCCAACATCAAGCCCGCACAAGTCTGGGAACTCTTCGCAAGCGCCGAGGCCGCCCTCAGTAAATTTAAAGCGGAACAGTACGAACTCGACAAGCAATTGCTGAGCTTTGTGCCCAGCTCAGGCACCCCGGTCCCAGACCTCATCGAACGACTCTCGGAGCGATCGACCACTCTCGAGAGTCTTGCACGAACTCGACACCAGAGTCTTTCCGACTCCTCCGCAGGCACCGCCATCGATGAGCAGTTCGACGTAATTTTCACCGAAACACTCGCGGCCTCTTTCGAGATTGAAAGAGCGGTTCGGGAATTTAGCACCATGCGCATGAGTGGCCGGCGGGAAATTCACTGGGTAACCCTCGTGCTATGGGGAACCGGCGCGGCCGGCACCGGCCTTGGCCTCTTCTTCGTCAACCGAAGACGACGACGAATCGAGGAAGAAAAAGTCATACTCGAGGCACAGTTTCAGCAAGCCCAAAAGCTTGAAAGCCTCGGCGTCTTGGCTGGTGGCATCGCTCATGACTTCAACAACTTGCTGATGGAGATCTCCGGCAATACGAGCCTGCTACTTCTTGATTCCGAATTGAAGGACGACGTGCGTTCAGCCATCACGGAAATTGATTCGGGTGCCCAAAAGGCCGCGGGGTTGACCTCCCAAATGCTCGC
>CAWVXN010000035.1:0-12991 GCA_963933695.1 uncultured Myxococcales bacterium
CGTCGCACGCCGTGCCGCGGCCGTCGTGATCGCCATCGCCCTGGCCGGAATTGGCAGCCATCAAGCAATTGTCTACGAAATCTTCGACCAGGTCGCCGTCGGTATCGAAGGGAATCGACGCGGCGCTTGACGAAAAAAAGAGCGCCGCCAGGGCCAGAGCTAACCGAAGAGGCGCGAAACTACTGGTCGGAGGTTTCTGGGCGGGCTTGGTGGTAATCAGCCGCCACAACCGCCGCAGGAAGGCTGCAAGGTCTTGCTCCGACGTTCCATCGCCCGTGCTCTGCAAAGCTCACCCGCTCTCTACTCATCATCCCATCGGCAGCACCAGAGTGCAAGTTTAATCGAAAGGCGCAGGGGCGGTCTGGCTCTTCGGCGAGGTGAAATCTGGCTTCGAATGCGCCTGGGATAGGACAGTCAAGCTGGCTTCTGGCACCCCGTTCAGTGCTGGGGGCTGTGTGAGGTGCATTTGGGTAGCCAGTGATCGGGGATCGTGATGAGAGCCCGTGCCCTCCCAACAGGTCCGCTTTTGGGTCCGCATGACGTATCCGAACGAAGCGATACGAACCTGGATGTATCTATGTTGGGAGCGTCGCGCGTGGGTATGAACCGGGGATTTCCGGAAGAGTCGCTAAAAAGAATTCCGCAGGAAGGCTGCTCTTGGGGAGGTAACGCTTCGCACGGTGAAAGCTCGGCAGGAGGTTGGACTCCTTGGAGGCACCGAAGCCATGGGGTGGCCGCCATAGCAAGGGCAAAGGACTTCACTCACCGCACGGGCCAGCTTGTTCCCTTCGTGCCCCCGTTGATAGGACCCTACGAGTATTCTAGTCGGTAAGCTCTGAAAGCTTCATCACTTTGGTCTGCAAGAGGGGATGATCCGAAGCCCCAATCCATCGCCAACACATGGTCCCCAAGCCGTGTCCCGCAGTCTCGATCCAGTTAGGAACCCCTGGATCGGTGTGCGAAATCACCAGACGAACCCCGCCATCCGGTCGGTAGGTCGCGGTGTGTTTGTTTACGTGAATGGTGTGATAGCGATAATCGAGAGACTCCATCCACCAGTTGTTAAGCTGGAAGTTCCAGGTTTGGCATTCGGGGATCTCTCCCGCATCGATCACTAGAACTTCGTCGTCCGCAATCTCCCAGGCACTGTGGAAGTAGAAGATGTTTGGATCGCCGCCGATCGACTGGCAATAAGTTTGATCGGCGGGAGGGAGTTCGTTCATGGTCGGCACGAAGCTCTCGGACCAATTTTCGAACAGTTGCGTCGTCCCGCGCAAGAAGCGCGTCGCACCGGCGAGGCCGCGGTCGAGCCGCTCGGGGGTCATTGGGGCTGGACGATCTTTGTCTGCGCCCACGCGTTCGATCGTAATTTCCGCGCGTTTCTCGTTGATGCGGTCTTGAAAAGTTTGTCGGACGTTCAGCGAGTTGGATTCAGGACCCATGGGCAACCAATTGCCCGGATGCTCTTTTTGGCTCACGATGATTTCGAGGTTTCCGTCGGCATCGAGCTCGATCTCGCTGGAATCGAGAAAGCCCGTGGTCTTCATCCCGCCACCGGTGCTGTAGCGATTAATGACCGTGCCGAAGCCCAGGTAGTCCACTGTTCCGCGACTGCCGGTAATTCGATAGTCGTAGTTCGGGTCGAGGGAAGTGCTCTGGTAGTAGTTGTCCGGGTTGTCTGCGCCCATCTTGATCGTGGTGTGACACGGGCACCGCAGTTGAGGGAAGGCCGGGTCGCCGTGTTCGAGAAAACTCTCGAGTCCGGCCCGGAGCATGCGTGACAGATAGCGGTAGCCCTCTGCCTTGTTGAACGCGTCATCGGGGGCAGCGGAGGATTGGACGACTTGCCCCGCTTCCTTCAGTGAGTCGCAGAACTCATCCCACGCCTTGCCGCTGGCCACTCGCTCTTCTGATTCGGTCATTCGGGTTCGCCTACTTTCGTTCGATGGGAGTGGAAATCGTGCCACGAGGGGTTTCTGGGTCTCCCGCAAGAGACTGACCGGGTGCACCCGGTCGAGCCTTGGGGTCGAATGCGACTTGCTCCAGGGTTGGGAGCCAGGGTTAGGGGCCAGAGTTAGGGGCCAGAGTTAGGGACCAGAGTTGGGCTTCAGTTGGGGTCGGGGGCCGGCGTATTGGGCCCTGACTCAAGTTGCTTGGGTTCGGCCACATACGCGGCATCCGGGTCGCCGCTGAGCGACTTCAGGAAATCGGCCAACTGCTTGCGATCCTCGGCCGTCGTTTCCAGGCCGAGTTGGTGCCAGGCCATCAGGCGCACAGCTTCGTCGAGGCTTGTAACGCTCCCATCGTGGAACCAGGGTCCGGTCTCGGCCACGTTGCGCAAAGAAGGTACTTTGAAAACAGTTCGGTCGGTTTCAAGCCCCGTTACTTCAAAGCGCCCGACGTCTGGAGTGGGATACGGATTCACCTGGCCCAGCTTTCGATAGATTCCGCCCCCAATGGCGACACCGTTATGACACGTCGTGCATCCCAGTGCGTAGAATTTCTCAAGCCCTGCCTGAGCGGCGGGTGACAGAGCTTCGTCGTCTCCTGCGAGATAGAGATCGAAGGGAGACGGCGTCACCAGCCCGCGCTCGAATGCCCCGATGGCGGTCGCCATATTCTCGTAGCTGACTGGATCCGCTTCGCCCGGAAAGGCCGCCGCGAAGAGCGGGGGGTAGCCCGGGATGGAGCTCAGGACGGCCACGACCTGCTCCTCCGAGGACATTGCCATTTCCACGGGGTTCAGGATTGGTCCCTTGGCCTGCTCTTCGAGATCTGCGGCTCGGCCATCCCAAAATTGAGCGACGTGCAAGCCCGCGTTCATCACCGTGGGAGAGTTCCGACCTCCTCTTTGCCCCTGGTGGCCCGGCGACGTCGGTTCTCCATCCACTCCCGATCGATCGAGTTGATGACAAGAATTGCAGGCTATGTCGTGATTCTTTGAGAGACGAGGATCGAAGTAGAGAAGTCGGCCCAAGTCCACACGCTCTGGAGTCATGGGCCTTTCGGGGGTGGCCATATCCTTTGGCAACTCGCCGAAAACGGCTCTGTGGCGAACACGATCCGCCTCCTCGCTGGCGGATACGCTCGTGACTCCGCTTAACCCAAGAACCCATAGGCCCAATGCGGCCTGAAAAATTCGTCTTGCACGACCCAGCATTTAAATCCTCCTTTATTTGTGTTCGGAGCCTACAGCTTTTTTTGACGTTGTACTCGGTCAGGCGGAATTTGCCGGGACGGCGCTTCGGGTGGGAATTTCATGGCTTGGTTGGGGAGTTCTGATCGGACGTATCTGATCGTAACGACCTCTCCCAGTGGCCGCTTGATTCGCCGTCATCCATACTGACGAGCACCCAAGTCAAAAATCTCTGTCCGATGAGTTTCTGGCCGACGACTTGTCGAAAGCCAAGAGGAGAATCGAGCATGCCACGCCCTTCGTCGGGATTCGCTTACCTTGCAGCGGGCTTGCTGCTGTTCGGTGCGATTACGGGGACAAGCACGGCTCAACACAATCGACACGATCCACGGGTGTTGCGAGAGGACCCACGCCTTGCCAACGGACAGATCGCTCCGGTGCTCGAGGGACTGGGAGAGCATTCGCGAAAGGTCACCGCAGCATCCGAGCGGGCGCAATTGTTCTTCGATCAGGGGCTTCGACTCACTTATGGGTTCAACCACAAGGAGGCGCTGCGGGCCTTCAAGGAAGCGGCGCGCCTCGATCCGCGATGCGCGATGGCCTACTGGGGTTGGGCGCTGGTGCTTGGCCCCAACCTGAATCTCCCCATGCGTGAAGACGTTATCCCTCAGGCCTGGGAAGGCATCCAGTTGGCGCTCGAGAATAAACCGTACGCGTCGCCAAAAGAGAGAGACCTGATCGACGCACTGGCTACGCGCTACTCCGAAGATCCAAAGGCGGACCGGGTGGCGTTGGATAATGCGTATGCCTCAGCGATGGAAAAGCTCCACATCAAATACCCCGAGGACAGCGATGTAGGGACCCTCTACGCAGCGGCCTTGATGAACCTGTCGCCCTGGTACTACTGGACTCCTGATGGCCGGCCGGTGGGGCGCACCCCGGATTTCCTAACTGCTCTTGAGTCGGTCATGAAGCGAGACCCTAAGCACGAAGGGGCGCTTCATTACTACATTCATGCGGTGGAGCCTGCTGACCCGGTGAGAGGCATTCCCGCCGCCGACGCGTTGCGGGGGCAGGCCCCGGGCGCGGGGCATCTGGTTCACATGCCCTCCCATATCTACATGCAGGTTGGGCGTTATGCCGAGGCTTTCGAGGTCAACGCCCAGGCGTCCATCGCGGACGAGGGCTACATCACCCAGTGTCAATCTCAGGGGATCTACCCGCTCAACTACTATCCCCATAACCTTCACTTCCTGGTTTGGGCCGCGACCATGCAGGGGCGCAAAGAAGAGGCACTCGCTGCTTCGCTCAAGCTGGCGAACCGAGTTCCCGAAGACTTCCGGGGCAATGACTGGGCTCTCTACCAGACCTTCCTGAGCATGCCCCTTTATACGATGGTTCGATTCGGGGAGTGGGAGACTGTTCTTGAGCAACCCCGGCCCCCCAGTGGCTTGACCTATTGGGCGGGTGTTGACCACTATGCCCGGGGTGTGGCCTACGCGTATCTTGGAAAGGCAAAAAAGGCCAAGAAGGAACTCGCGGCGCTGAACGTAATCCGCGATAGCCCGGGTGCCGACGAAATCGTCGTCAGCTTTAGTAATGCGAAGGCATTGCTCACAATCGCCGCGGAGGTGCTGCAGGGTGAGATCGCCGCTGCTGTGGGCCTTTACGACGAATCCGTCGCACACCTCGATCGGGCCGTACGGCTCGAGGACGGCCTGCCCTACAACGAACCTCCGAGTTGGCACTACCCGATCCGGCATAGCCTGGGCGCCGTGCTCTTGGCCGCCGGTCGTCCGAAGGAAGCCGAGGTGGTGTATTGGCAAGACCTTGCGCGGAATCCTGAGAACGGTTTTTCCTTGAGGGGCTTGGCGGAGGTCTACGACGTGCTGGATCAGAGTCCCCAGGCGGAAGCGGCGCTCGAGCGCTTGGAGTCAGCTTGGGGCGCCGCCGACACGAAGCTGTCTACCTCGCGTTACTGATCCGGTAGCACGCGCTCCTCTAAACACGCACGCCTCTAAACACGCACTCATTTAAACACGCACTCATTTAAACACGTACTCATTTAAACGCACACTCCTTTATCAGCCACCTGAAAACCCATAAAGCCCAAGCGCATTCTGCGGTTCTTTGCGGAGGCCAACTCTGTTCGACCCTGGAACCGGGGCATAAACACCCTGGGGTCTCGCCGGAGATTCGAGGTGGTCCCGAGCCGAAGAAGAAGAAGAAGAAAATCGGGATTCGGATCGGTTCCAGGTTGAAGTCTCCTATGCTGCGGTCTCTTGCTTAGCCAGGGAAAAGGAGTCAGTGATGGGTCGTCTTCTCCGCTTCAGTTTTGGTTTGTTCGCGTACGTGTTCTTCTTCTCGAGCTTTCTCTACCTGATTGGTTTTGTGGCCAACGTCCTCGTGCCACGCGGTATCGATTCCGGGCCAGCTACATCGGCCGCGCTCGCCGTAACGATCAACCTCGCACTGATTCTGCTCTTTGGTCTTCAACACAGCATCATGGCGCGCCCCGGATTCAAAGCCGCCCTGACTCGCTTATGGCCGGCGGCGATCGAGCGCAGCTTGTATGTGGCGCTGACCTCGGTTGCCCTGTGCCTGCTCTATGTGTTCTGGCGTCCATTGCCGGGGGCCGTATGGTCGGTAGACAGTGAGAGCCTGAGGCTACTGCTGCACATCGTGTCTGCCCTCGGATGGGCAATCGTCTTGATATCGACTTTCCTGATCAATCACTTCGAACTCTTTGGGCTTCGCCAGATCTGGGCCGACATGCGGGGCGCCGAGATTCCCGAAGCCAGCTTTCGGAACCCATTTTTTTACAAACTCGTTCGCCACCCGATCTACACCGGATTTCTGCTGGCGTTTTGGGCCACGCCGGACATGAGCCAGGGGCGGCTTCTCTTTGCGCTGGGTATGACGGTCTACATACTCATTGGCATTCGCTACGAAGAGAAGGATCTGATTGAAAGCCTGGGTGCTGATTACAGCGAATACCGCCAACGCGTAGGCATGCTTGTGCCGGGTGTCGGCAAGAAGTAATTGGCATGAAGCGATAGGTAAGAACCTTCAAGCGGTCGGCGCGCAGAGCTTCACGATCAGAGATTCGTCGGGATGAATCGCACCGGGAACATCGACTACGCCCACGAGGCCACGTAACCCCATTGCGTATTTGGGGAACATCTTGCCGGCAACAGGCTTGCCGGAGCGAGTCGTGTGCTGGGCGACGATCTGGTCGGCCATCCAGGTACACGGTGGGTTGTTTTCTTCGACGAGCAGGACCGCTCCGGAAGGGAAACAAAGCTTCGTGCCCCGAGGAAGCTGCGAGAAATGGGGGATCCCTTCGACGCATATGTTCGCGCCAAGGGTGGTGGCCGTCAGCGGTTCGCGAAGGTCCAGGCGAGCCCGGATTGTTTGCAGTTCCTCCACCGAAACCCCCGACCACTGGCGTTCGTTGCGTCGAGGAGTTCCGGTTGGCTCCGAATCCCATGACTGAGCCGTCCGCTGGAAGCCTCGATGCTTGTCCCCGGGAAAGCCTTCCAGATCCACTTCGATCCATGGACTGGGCGGCTTGCTGTAGTCCTCATTGTTTCCGGTATGCACCGATCTCAGCGTGGCCGTGATTTCCATCATGGAGTTCTCTCCAGCAGGGCAGTAGTAGGTGGCAAGTAGGGGCGCCAACAGGGGCGCAAACACGCCGGGGGGGCTGCGGAACCCGGCGAAGAAGCTGTCATCTCAGGCCGCCTCATGGGTTAGTTTGGGATCTGGACAGTTGCCCATCATATCAGTGTTCGCCCAGGGCGGAGGTCGGCCACGGATCCCGAGATTGTTGGGGCGAGCCGAATCACCGGAAGAGGGGGTAGGGGCCGGAGGCCCAAGTCATGGATATCAAGGTGATTCAACACGTGGCGTTCGAAGGCCCCGGAGCCATTGCCGATTGGGCTCACGCGCGCGGGCACGGGCTTTCGTCGCTCTACGCCGAGGATATTGACCCCCGCACGGCCAGGGACGATTTTTCGCTTCTGGTAGTGATGGGCGGGCCCATGGGGGTTCGCGACGTGGAGCGGTTTCCCTGGCTTTTGCAGGAGGCTCAATTCATCGAGGGAGTTCTCGCACGCAAGACGCCTATCCTGGGTATCTGCCTGGGGGCACAACTCTTGGCCAAGGTCCTAGGTGCGCGGATCTACTCCAACCGGGAGAGCGAAATCGGTTGGTTTGACGTGATCTACGATCGTGCCCAAGCGCAGGGGACGGCGTTCGAGGGGATTGCCCAGGGCACCGATCGTCAGACGGTGTTTCATTGGCACGGCGAAACCTTCGATCTCCCGGCGGGTTCGAGACGCCTGGCCCGGAGTGAGGCCTGCGAGAACCAGGCTTTCGTTTATGCCGATTCGGTTTACGGGCTGCAGTACCACTGGGAAGTCCAGCCCGATGGAATCGGCCGTTTGCTCGAAAACTGTGCCGAAGATCTTTCCGCCGGTGGTCCCTACGTGCAGAGCGCCGAAACCATCGCCGGCCAGACCCATCACCAGCCCGGGTGTGAGCAATCCCTCCACGAGTTTCTGGACGCACTCACCCGGAGATGACTCCGCGCCGAGATCGAAGAGTCCGGGTTCGCGTGATCGCGTGAGTCGCCAAGCGGGGTAGGGGATCCGTTTCAGTTTCGGAACCGGCACGGATGAGCGGCTCTTCCGCCCGACTTCGGGCCGGAGGTTCCGAGAGGTTATTGAGGTTCGGCGGCTTGCTCCATCAGCGCTTTGCCCCAGGCATCGAGGGTCTCGTTGGTGGCGATAACGTGCTGGCCCGAGCCGATCACGTCGCGCAGAGTGCGCTGAATCGGGCTGGAAAGATGGAGTGCACCGGCACCCGCATAGGGAAAGAGGCGCACAGCGGCTTGAATGATGCTTTCCGTGGCAAAGCCGATGGAGGCGTCGAGCCGTGCCGTGTCTTGGGGCGATAGGTGGGCTTCGGTGGAATCGGCGATGGCGATGGCGCGTTCGAATTCGTCCATCGCGTAGGCCCGGGCTGCGCGCAAGGTTGCGTCGGCGCGCCCGAGTTCCTGCTGGAACGCGCCCCGATCGCCCACGGGTGTCGGGTCGAGTACCCGCTTCTTGCTCGGGGCCAGGCGCGCGATCTCGTGGACCATGCGCTGGGCTACGCCCAGGGAAAATCCCAAATTTTCTCCGCCCACGTAGCCCCGCAAGCCGATGCGGCTGTACTGAGAACCGCCCCGACGTTGCACCAGAGGCGAGCAGGCGAGCGCATCGGGCACAAAGGCATTTTCCGCACTGACATCGAGGCTGCCGGTTCCCTGGAGCGCCGCGACGTTCCAGTCGTCGTGCAATTCGAATTGATCGGGGCGCAACAGGACGCCCAGGGGGCCGGGAGGGTCGGGGCAAATCGTCATCAGGAATGCGTAATCGGCGCACGTCACTCCGCTGGCATAGGACCAGCGACCCGAAACCGTGTAGCCCCCGTCGACCTTCTCGCTTCGGCCCGTGGGGGCCGAGACCGCTGCCACCAGGGGGCAGGCTCCGGGGGGGAGGAGTTGCTCGATGCCTTCGTCGGACAGATTGGCGGCAAGCAGGCCGAGGACTCCGCTCTGGTTGAAGGCGAGCCAACCCGCGGTGGGATTCAAATACGCGATGCGGGCGAAGAAGTCGATTTGCTGGGCGGGGGCCAGTTCACAGCCGCCCACCGCGTGGGGAACCTTGGACAAAGGGATCCTCACCTTCCGCATCAAGGCAGCCAGGGCTTCGGGCGGTCGACGCTCGGTCTCGGCCTCCCGGGCGAGGGCCTCGAATTCCGCCGCGTGCTCGTTCAGGGCGCCATAGATGCTCTCAATGGTGGGGGCAATGGTGGGGGCAGCGGTGGCTTCCATGGTGGTTGAATCGGACAAGGGTGAACCTCCCGAAGCGCTCCCGAAGGGGGGGCGGCTTCATTGTTTTCAAACGCGTATCCCGATGGCCCTCACGAACCCGGGTCAGGGTTAGGGTGACATTCTCGAACCGAATGAGCTAGACATTTGACTAGAAACTCTATTTTTTCTTCTGATCGTGATCCGTGACTTGGTGATTCGTGACTCTGTAATTCGTGACTCTGTAATCCCTGATTTAAAGGAGACCGCCTTGGCCCTGCACCGACTGCTTGGAATCGACCTCGGAGTGCCCGACCCCTCCACATTGGACGGGTTCTACCAGGAAATCGGGTTCACGGGCGGTGATCACCATTGGGGGCCCGAGGGAGCACCCAGCCAGATCGTCATCGAAGAAGCCCCTTATCGTCAGCTTCTCGAAATGAGGCTGGCTTGTGAGAGCGATGAGGATCTCGCGGTCATTGCGAAGAATCTCGGGGGGATCGGGGTCGCCTCGGAGTTGCGCGAAGGCAAACTGCATGTGGCCGACCCGGTCAACAAGTGGCGCGTTGTCGTGGAGCCGTGTGCGGTCGCTGATATTTCCGTTCAGCCCCAGCGTGAGATCAACCGGCCCGGGGAGCGCAATCGTCTGGGCAAGCGTCCCGGCGTGATGGTGGAGCCCGCGCTTCGTCCGCCTCGTCGCCTGGGCCACGTGGTGGTCGGGACAAATGACATCCTCGCGACCCACAAACTCTATACCGAAGGTTTGGGGTTTCGAATCTCGGATATTGTGGGGGGGCTGGCTTTCTTTACCCGCTGCTCGCCGGATCATCACAACTTGCTCCTGACCCCGGGGCCCGTTCCCTATCTCAACCACTATGCCCTTGAGCACGACGATATCGACGCCGTCTGCGCGGCAGCGACCCGCTACCTGGGCGCTCACGAAGGCACCCAGATCGCCGGCCCGGGCCGGCACCAAATCGGCGGGAACATATTTTGGTACCTGCGTGATCCGAGCGGCACCTTTTTCGAGTATTTCGCCGACATGGATCGTATCGTCGACGACGAGGCGTGGACCATTCGCGAGGACTGGCCCATGGACGATGCGTGGTCGCTGTGGGGCGAAAAAAACCAACCCGAGGTCTTTTTTACACCCGATGACATGGAAGAGGTCATCGCGGGTTGGAACAAGTACCACGGCTAGAGGAATCGAAAACTCTGGCCCCTGGATTGTCAGTCCGACAGTGATCCGACAGTGATCCGATAGAGAGAAGAGGCCCCCCCCCCGGAAATGAACTTCGGCATCATCTCTCTCGGAGACAATCGCCCAGACCCCATGACCGGGCGACTTCGCACGCCGGTGGAGCACCATCGCGAGGCCATCGAACTCGCCCAGAAAGCCGAATCCCTGGGCTTTGACTCGTTCCATATCGGCGAACACCACGGCTGCGACTACATTACGTCGGCGCCCCCGGTGATTCTGGGTGCCATCGCGATGAAGACCGAGCGAATTGGGTTGAGCACGGCCACGGCTTTGCTGCCCTTGCATGATCCGGTGCTCTTTGCCGAGAACTACGCCACGGTGGACGTGCTTTCCAATGGGCGGGCCGAGGCGATCGTTTCTCGTGGGATCATTGCGCGCTCGTATGGGGATCTGGGCTTTGATTACGCGGATTCCCGATCCCTCTTCAAGGAAAATATTGAGCTGGTTCTCCGGCTTTGGCGCGAGGAGAATGTCCACTGGAAGGGGCAACACCGAAATCCCTTGGACGGTTTTACCCTCCAGCCCCGCCCTGTACAGCAGCCAGGCCCGCCCTTGTGGGTGGGCGGAGGCTTTGGCGAAGAGTCCGTTCTGTTGGCAGCGGAAATGGGCCTTCCCTTGATGCTCCCCACTGTGGTCCAGCCTCCAACGGCCTTCGCCCCCATGGTGGAGAAATATCGCGAGTCCTTTCAGGATCGCGGTTTCGGGCCGCCTCGGGTGGGTGCGCTCTCGCATACCCACGTGGCCCCAGATCTCAAGACCGCCTGCGCACGCTACGCCCCGCGCCATTGCGATTACTTGGACTGGGTGGCCCAGCAGTTGCTTCCGTGGGGGCTCGAACCGGTCCTGCCCCCGGGCACGCCGGCGCCCCAACTCCCGTTGGCGGATTTTGATCGATTGCGGACCGAGGGCCCTCTGGTGGTCGGGGATTCCCAAGAGGTTCTCGACCGCTTGGCCGGATTCAAAGAGTCCTGCGGGCTCGACCGGTATCTCTTTCACGTCGACAGTGGAGCCTTGCCCCAGGAAGCGCTTTTTGATTGCCTCGAGAGGCTGGCCTCAGAGGTCCTGCCCAGTCTTCGCGATGTCTGATTAGGCTGGAAAAAAGGGAAGAGGGATCGACCATGCAGATTGCCTACGTGAATGTTCATGTCAGCGACCTCGGGCGCGCCGTTGCTTTCTACCGAGATGTTCTGGGGCTGAGCCTGGGCTTTGCCGATGAGGATCACGGGTACGCGTCGTTTGTCGCGGGCTCGATTTCCCTGGGGTTGGCGGTGGTCGGCCAAGATCAATCCGAACTCCTTGGCGTGCATACGGGAGTGGGATTCAGCGTGGAAGATCTTGAGGCTGAACACGAGCGGCTTGTGGGCCTCGGCGTGGATTTCCCGCAAAAGCCCACACGGCAACCGTGGGGAGGCTTCATGGCGCTGATGGCCGACCCGGACGGAAACGTTTTCTATCTCGACGAAGTCTCCGCCGCCCACGCCTAGCTTTTGGACGATCATTTGTTTTCAGGGTTTGCCGAGGGCCCAAAGCGGCCGCCCACGCCTGAGGGATCGTGCGTGTCTACGTTGCCGGTGACGTTGCCGTTGCCGTTGCCGGTGCCGGCCGGACTGCCTAGGGTTTTCCAAGGCTAGGGTTGCGCTGCTTCCTGGCTCGGATTTTTTCCTCGAGGAGAAGCGAAGTATGCAGGCTGTTGATCTCTCCAGTTCCGAAACCTTCGAGCGAGCAATTCCCCACGAGTATTTTTCCTGGCTGCGGGAGAACGAACCCGTTCACTGGCAGGCTCCCGGGAGCATGGCGCCTGGGGTCAGCGAGATCATGGAGGTCGAGCAGCGGGGCTACTGGGCGATCTCCCGTTACGCAGACATCGTGAAGGTCTCCCTGGACCAATCCTGTTTTTCCTCCGAGCGCGGCACGGCAATGATAAACGATCTCTCCGAAGACCGAATCGCGCAGCTTCGTATGTGGATGATCAACCAGGACGCCCCTCGGCATACGAAGCTACGCAAGTTGATCAACCGCGGGTTTACCCAGCGTATGGTTCGGCAGATGAGCGTTCATATTCGAGACCTCTCCGCCGGGATTGTCGATCGAGTGGCGCGTAAGGGGGAATGCGATTTTGTCGCCGAGATCGCCAGTGAGATGCCCATGCTCGTGATTGCCGAGTTGATGGGTTGCCCGGTGGAAGATCGAGCCAAGCTCTTCAGGTGGTCCAACCAGATGGTCGGATTCGAGGACCCCGAATTCGCGGCGGAACTCGGCGCCACGGAGGCTATGGGCGAAATGTTCGAATACGCCAGCTACCTGGCGAAAATTCGACGAGAAGATCCCCGGGACGATCTAACCAGCGTGCTGCTGAATGCAGAAGTCGACGGTGAGCGCCTGGATGAACTGGGCTTCAATATGTTCTTCATTCTTCTGATCCTGGCGGGGAACGAGACCACGCGAAATGCTATTTCGGGGGGCATGCTGGCGCTTTCCGAGTACCCGGATCAGCGGGAAAAGTTGCTGGGGGATCTTTCGCTGTTGCCCACCGCGACCGAGGAGATCCTGCGGTACGTCAGTCCGGTGATCAGTATGCGGCGAACCGCCACCCGGGATACCGAGATCGCTGGTCAGAAGATCCGAGAAAACGACAAGGTGGTGATGTTCTACTCGTCGGCGAACCGCGACTCGGAAATTTTCGAAAATCCCCACGCTTTTGATATTGCCCGGGATCCCAATGTTCATCTGGCTTTTG
>CAWVXN010000036.1:0-12786 GCA_963933695.1 uncultured Myxococcales bacterium
CCGTAGCCTGAAGGCCATCTCCAGTGGCGGCGCCCTTCTCACCGCCCCTGTTCGGGATCTGTTGAGAAAGGCCTTTGGCAAGATCTATGTCAGCGGGGGGATCGGAAGTTCCGAAATCGGGACCGCCGCTCGTGAAACTTCCGCTTTCGACCCGGCGACCGGACCGCGTTTTGCACTGGACCAGCGGGTTGCCGTACTGGACGATGACCTCCGCCCCATCCTCCCGGGCCCGGGCGGGATCGGACGAATTGCCCGACGCGGGGATATTCCCCTGGGCTACTACAAGGATCCGGAAAAGACCGCCAGCACCTTCCCGTCCGATCCCGATGGCGTTCGCTGGGTTGTTCCCGGAGACTGGGCACGGGTCGAAGACGACGGGACCATCAGCCTTCTCGGCCGGGGAAGCCAATGCATCAATTCCGGGGGTGAGAAGATCTTTCCCGACGAGATCGAGGCCGTCCTCGCCCAGCATCCTCAGATCCGACACGCAGCGGTGGTGGGGGTTCCGGATCCCGTGTGGATGGAGCGGGTGGTGGCCCTGGTCGAGCCCCTGGACCCCGAATCTCCGCCCTCCCTGGCGGACATCCAAGCCCACTGCAGGACTCTCCTAGCGGGCTACAAAACGCCCCGAGGCTTGGTCATCGGCGACTTAAAGCGGACCCCCACCGGAAAGGTCGACTTCGTCTGGGCGCAAGAAACGGCCATCACCGCCCAGGCTCCCGAGGACTGAGATTCAACCGACAATTCGGTTGACCCCTGCCCCTCCGTCCGTGAGTTCCACGGCCTCGCCCACGAATTCGCGTGACTCCATTTCCCGCATCAAGTCCGCAGACTCGGTCCGGGCGTAACAGCGGTCGCCGCCGGGAAGGTCGCATATGGCCGTGGCAGACTGCAGGCCGCTACGGCCATGCACCACCGAATAGGCGGCCACTCGCGCCGGCCCCCTGGCCTCGGCCCGGATCGTGCGGCGCGCAACCGCGTCGATCCGCGCTTGAACCGCACCGGGCTCGGACAGCCCAAGGGGGCCCGGTTCGGCGCTGTAAACCGCGTAGGAATGGTTGGTCATGTGCATTCCCACGCCACTCGTCATGCCATAGGCCCCGGGATCCTCCCGCAGCCTTCCGGCCAGGGTCGCGATGGAATGACCCAGATAGGCGCTCCCCGGACCCCCGTGATAGGGAAGGCCACCCGTTACCGTCAATGGGCGTGGATCGTCCAGGCCCAGACCCAGCGCATCCCGAGCAAAATTCACCGAACTCGGAAAGCAACTGTAAAGATCAAGATGAGCGATCTCATCGATTCCGATACCCGCCGCCGACATGGCGGCCTGGCTGGCCTCCCTCATTGCAATGCTCCGCCACAGCTGGTCGCGCTCCGCCACGTAGAGGGGATCCTTGGCTTCGCACCAGCCTCGTAGATAGATCCGTCTGTCCTGAGGTACGCCCAGGGCCTCGGCTTTCTCGTGGCTCGCAATCAAGAGCCCCGAGGCCATGTCCACATCCATGATGGCCACCAAGTTTTTCGGATAGGGGTGGGCGACGAGTCGATTCTCCGAGGAGACGTGGATCAACTCATCCGGAGATCGCTCCCGGCGAAACCAGGCGTGGGGATTGGCAGCCGCCACCTTCGTCAGCGAGGCAAAGAGTTCTCCGGCCTGGCGCAGGTTGTCGTCGAGGGAAAGTTTTAGGTGAGCCCGTCGCGCCACGTCGAACATCGCGAAGGTCAGGTAAGCCTGGAAGATTTCGTGAGCGAGTTCCGAGGGATGAAAGGGGTCCTCGAAGGGGACACTCCGTTTCCCCGGGAGGGGATGGCTCCAGCCGGGGGAGAGCCCCCTCTTCTTCATCCGCTTGCGCGTCGCCAGGCACTCGGCCCCTGCAACCAGGGCAAGGTCGATTTCTCCCTGTTGAATACGCATGGCCGCCTTGCCGAGCATTTTCTGGGAGGAGGTCCCGCTCATGTCCGAAAGGTGACGACCCCCATCGGCCAGACCCAGGCGCTCGGCGAGGCGGCCCGGCGCGTCGTCGTAGGCCCAGCTGACACTGTAAACAACGTTCACGTCGTCAATGCAGTCAATTACGCCGGTGCCGCCGCTATCCCGTGCGGCGGCCTCGGCCATCTCAGCCCACAATTCGAGGGGCTCGGGCGCATCGCCCTCCTCCGCACGAAAAGTGCGTTGGGCAACGCCAATCAGACAGGGCGAACGCGGATCGATCAACGACCGCTCCAGCGTGGGGGACGTTTCTCGGCAAACGCCTTGGGACCTTCCTTCGCGTCTTCGCTTTGGAAAACTCGACTGCTGAGTTCGGCCTCCACCGCGTAGGCTTCCTCAAGCGAGCCGGCCAGGCCGCGCATGACACTCTCCTTGGTGGCTTGAACCGCCATGGGGGCATTCGCGTTGATTCTTCGCGCCCAGTTCAGCGCGCGTTCTTCCAGTTCGTCCTCCCCCACGATCTCGTTGAGAAGCCCTAACTCAAGCGCCCGACTCGCCGGAAAATGCTCAGCGGTCAGAAGGAACTCCATGGCCGCCGGAAAATTAAGTTGCCGCGGTAGGCGCGCAGTGGTTCCGCCTCCGGCGAAAAGACCGCGTTTGGGCTCCATCACGCCGAAACGAGAGTGCTCGGTAGCGATACGGATATCAGCCCCCCCAAGCATCTCCATGCCCCCCGCCACGCACGGCCCGTTGATCGCCGCAATCACGGGCTTGTAGAGCTTCACATTGCGCAAGACCGCGTAAGCTCCATCCGAAAGCCGGCAGCCATCGATCTCCTTCACCTCGCCCTGGGTGATCTCCTTTTGAAGCTCCGTCACCTGGGGGATATAGGTCTTCAGATCAGCACCCACCATGAAGTTTCTGCCAACACCCGTCACGATGGCGACCCATGCATCATCGTCTTTCCTGAACGTGCGCCACGCCGCTGCCAAATCCCGAAAGTGATAGAGGTCGAGGGCGTTGCGCGCCTCGGGTCGGTCAATCACGATCTTGACGATGTGCTCGTCGTTCTTCGTGTAATGAATCGGCATTTCACTCGCTCCTGGGCGGCCTCGTCCAGGGAGACGAGAAAATTCACACCACTTGCAACGGGGAGAAGCTTCGCTGACTGCCCATTCTAGTCAGTGCCTCAGTGCTCTCGCAAGCACCTGCAAGCACTTGCCAGCACTTGTGGAAAACCAGAATCCAGTCCCAAATGCGACGAGACGACCGAAAGCCGTTGGCTCGGCCTGACAAGGACAACGAAAGGCCCCTCGGACATAACCGGTGAAAAAATCAACTCGAGCGGACGCGGGAGTCTATCGCTTCCCGAACGGCCGCGGTCAGATCCAAGCGCGAGCAGGGTTTCCGGAGGATTGCGCCCAGGCCTTCCTTCTCGAGTTCGCTGAATTCGGGGAGTGAAAGATTTCCGCTCATCAGGATCACCGGCACTCCCGGATCCATGCGTCTGAGTTCGAGAAAGGCCTCTCCTCCAGTCATCACCGGCATCCGGTAATCGAGGAGCACCACATCAATCTCATCCCTTCTCTCTCGAAATGCGTTGACGGCCTCAAGTCCATCTGCGCAGCGGATCACATTGTACCCACTATGGGAGAGCAGCATCGTTGTCGCCCGAGCAACAATATCCTCGTCCTCGGCAAGAAGAATGGTTTCGCTCCCACTGGCATCAGCGGCGAGAGAACCCGCATCAACGGAGCCTTCGGCCTGCTCTGACAATGGCATGTAAATCAAACAGGTTGTGCCCTCCCCTGGCCGACTCGACATACTCAAGGCGCCGCCAATCTCTCGAACGTATGTGCTGAGCACCGAAAGCCCCAGGCCGGTCCCCTTCCCAGCGGGTTTCGTTGTAAAGAACGGATCGAAAACTTGGGCCATCACCTTTGCGTCCATTCCCGATCCATTATCCACAAGACTGATCAGGACATGGCTCGACCCCTTCGGCTGAAAGCTTGCAAAGGCAGGATCATCCAGGTCGATCTCCACAGCCTCCGTCTTGATCTCCAAGCACCCGCCCTCGGGCATCGCGTCCCGGGCGTTCAGCGCGACATTCAGCAGACCACTTTCGAACCGCGAGAGGTCGCCCGAAGTAAAGAGTCGCTCGCTGGAAAATTGGGAGACAACCTCGATCGACTCACCCAGCGCTGGCGCCAGAAGTTCGAGCACACCTTCCAGACTCTTATTGACATCAATATTGGAAACACTCGGTGGTTGCAGATGAGCGAAGTCCAGTAATTGAGCAGTGAGGGCCGCCGCTCGCGTTCCCGCCATACTAATCATATCGGCCATCTCGGATTGTTCGGCGACCGAAGGATCATCACCAAAAAACTCTTGAAGTCCTTCGCTCGCAGTCAGAATCGCCATCAACAAGTTGTTGAAGTCGTGAGCGATACCCCCTGCCAAGTGTCCGATAGCCTCCATCTTCATCGCATGGTTGAGCTGGTTCGACAACTCATTCTGCCGGGTCATGTCCCGGGCGAAGCGGTAATGCCCTCCCTCAGACCCGTCGGCGACCTTTACAACCGCAACCACCTGGAAAAAACCGGTCCCATCGGATCGACGACCGCTCACACTCAGTTCAGCCTTCCCCTCTCCCACTAATCCAAGGACCGCCTGTATCACTTCCGGGCGGTCCGTCTCCTCAATCCACCCGTTCGCCACTGAGCCAATCATCTCGTTTGAATCCGCGCCATGCATGGCCAGAAACGCAGCATTCGCGCTCTGAATCCTGCCATCGGCTCCGACCCGAGCGACCCCCTCGATGGCCGACTCCATGGCAACGCGAATATTGTTCAGCTCTTTGACGGACTTCTCGCGCTGGCCAATCTCAAACTGGAGATTTCGGTTTGCCACCTTCAACTCCAGGGTACGCTCGTCCACCCGCAACTCAAGCTTTCGGCCGGCTTCCTCAAGTTCCGCGGTGGTATCACTGAGATCGCCAACAACCTCCAACAACTTGCCCTGGTTGCGCGTCAGAAGCTTGTCCCGATTTTGCAACAAGCCAATCACGGTAACCATGAACACCCCCGTCAGAATTGCGCCGGCGATATTGATGGAATTCATCCCTAGCACCCAATAGGTCGACAGTTGACCGTCGATCACTGGAGACGACTGCAAGAGCGGCGCATAGGGAATGACGCGCATTTGCTCGAGAATGGTCAGTGTTCCAAAGAGGGAAAGCCAGCTGGCCAGTCCGGCCAGTGTCGGCAGTCGCCCAAACAGGGGAAGGCCGACCATCATCCCGCCAATCAAGGTCATATACCCGAAGGGCTCGGTAAAGAAACCAAGGAAGTACGCATAAACCGCGTTGCTAATCGCGTATAGCTGAATGCCGGCGTACTCGAAGAACACTAGGTCGCCTTGTTTGCGACGGAGTATCAGAGCACTCAGACCCAACAAGCCCCACGCGCCGACAGTCATGTAGTTGAACTCGATCAACTGGTCGACCACGACGGGGTCGAGGAAGGGCAGGAGTTCATAATGTGCGCGGGCCAGATAAAGCAACGAGATCACGTACAGGTGGAGACAGAAGACTATCCCGGAGATCAGCAGGCTCTTGTCGGCGGCAGCCCAATCGACGATCTGACTGAGACGAGCGAACCCTTTGGGATCGCCAACCAAGCTGGATTCCTCGTTTTCCATCTTGTCCGGGTCAGTTGTCATCGTCTTCCTCGAAAATATTCTAACAGCCTAGCCGTAGAACAATAGAACCTGCTTGACTCCCTGCAAAAGACCCCCATGAACCGAGGCGGACCTCGCCAAAGCCAAGAGTCCGCGGTTCATGATCACCCTAAACTGCCGTCACAATTACCCTGCGCTCGGTTTCGCGCCGACTGTATCCACTCCGTACGCCCACCGGGTGGCAAACTAATCGGCAACTGTCTGGCCGCAATCACTACTCAGGTCCGCCGGCATCGGGCGCAGGGAAGTCACGGCTTTGAATCGATGGAATATCGGCCGCCCGCCAGGGGCACCAGGGATTCATCTGCGGTGTAAAAATTGACCTCGTACTCGCCTGGATCCCAGCCCGCCTTTGGACTGAGCCAGACGTAGTTGAAATCCTCACCCGGACGAATGGGATAGTGGTTGAACAACATGATTTTAGGATCATCCACGCGCGTCCACTTCACAAAGACTTCATCACCTTCGTAGTCGCCCATTGGGAAGGCAGCCAGGATGGGTTCGTCCCCGAAAAAACGCTCGGCACGGACCAAATCCGGGTCGCCGTGTGTGCGGCCTTCGGAAAAGTAGACGGCCTCAACTCCGGCCCCTCCCTCTCCCGGCCTTTGAAGAAGTCCGTCCATGGCGAGTTCGGCGAGGCGGTGGGCGAGGGCCTTGGGGTCGGCGGAGCCCTTGAATTTCTCGGGAGCGAGGTCCGTAAAGCTGCTGACCGATGCGATCAACTCCTCCTCGCTCAGGGAGTCTATGAGCATCCCCACGACCTCACTGGGGTCTCCGCTGAGGCGCGCCAGGAGACGGATCAGATCGAAGCGGGGATCGTCGTCACGATCCTCAAGCGCCGCCTCGAGCAAGGCGCTCGGATCCTGGGCGGCCGGGGCAGCCTCATCCCCGGAGCGAGAACTGGGGAGCCCCGCCTCGACTCGGACCGAGGCCCCTGGGGTTGGGGCTGGCCCAGTTTCCGGGCGACCCGCATCTGGGGAGCTCCACCAGCCCAGGAACAGGCCGGCAACGAAAAAAACCAGGAGGCCCGCACCGCCATAACCGCTGAAGCTCATAGCCGACAGCCTCACTCAAATAGAACCCAGGGACCAAGGAAATCGACCCCTCCCCCGAGGGGGGAAGGCCGAGTCGCGCTTCTGGCCAACACAGTGAGAAGAATTCAAGGAAGAGCCCGACAGCGGTGGGTGGAGAGAACGGCGTTTGAAACCCTTCCCAGGAAGCTGCCTCTCGCCAACCGCTGTCGACTCTAACTTTGCCCGATCGCCCACGTAAAATGGATCCACGCACCCATCGGCGCAGCCGGTGGGTCGGATGAATGGCCGGATGGATGGCGGGGATGGCGGGCGGGGATCGCTGGATGGACAGCCGAGTGGATGGCCCCCCGAGAGACAGTGCCAGGCTGAACCGAGATTAAACGGAGTGAGGCTAGACGGAGCGAGGCTTCAACCCCGCTGGCTCCGGCACGACGCGCAAACGAAAGCGCCCCCGGCTGATATGCCGGGGGCGCTTCGCTTTGCTGGAGCACGAGACCGGATTCGAACCGGCGACCCTAACGTTGGCAACGTTATGCTCTACCAGCTGAGCTACTCGTGCGTGAAACCGGTACAGGGAGCAAGGGTTTAAGCAACCCAAGGCTCCCAGTCAAGCGTGGGGGTAAATCCAACAAGGATACCCTCGGGGATTTTCCCCTCAAAGCTTGGTGACCCGGGCTCGCCAATCCGGATCCTCCAGGTGGACATGCTGGGTTGCGTTGCGGGTGTCAAAGACCCTGGATGATTTCGCCACCAGGTTCTCGTAGTCAATCCCCCGGTGATCCGTGAGGATCAGCACGAGGTCGCTCTCTCCCAAGAGTTCATCGCTGAGTTCCTCGCCTTGATACCGAACCTCGTCGATTTCACAGTCCGGAACGAAGGGGTCGTGATAGCTAATCCGCCCCCCCTTCCGGGCCAGAAGACTGATTACGTCGATGGCCGGGGACTCGCGCATATCGCTCACATCGCTCTTGTAGGCGACGCCAATCACCAGAATCCGAGCGCCGTTGATGGCCAGTTGCGCATCGTTGAGCAGGTCCGCCACACGATCCACCACATGAGCGGGCATCCCGCTGTTGATCTCCGTCGCAAGTTCGATGAAGCGGGCGGAAAAGTTGAGAGACTTCATTCTCCAGGACAGATAACTTGGATCCACCGGAATGCAGTGCCCCCCGAGTCCCGGCCCAGGAAGGAACTTCATGAACCCGTAGGGCTTCGTGGCGGCGGCTTCGATCACTTCCCACACATCGAGGTCCAGACGCTCGCACATAAGGGCTATTTCGTTGGCAAGCCCGATATTGATCGCCCGGAAAGTGTTCTCAAGAAGTTTCACCATCTCCGCAGCCTGGGTCGAACTCACGGGAACCGTGGTCTCGAACACTGTATCGAAGAGCTGGCAGGCGAGTTGGGTGCAGATCTCAGTCTCGCCGCCGACGACCTTGGGGACGTCCTTGACCTTGAATCGGGTATTTCCGGGGTCAATTCTCTCGGGCGCGAAAGCGAGAGAAAAATCACTTCCCACCTTCAGCCCTGTCTCCTCGAGAACCGGAACGAAGAGTTCACGGGTCGTTCCGGGATAGGTGGTACTTCCGAGGATAATCAGCCTGCCGGGATGCAGGCGGTCTCGAATCGCCTCGACGGCACTGGCCATGAATGAAACATCGGGATCCTTGGTTTTCGTCAGGGGGGTCGGAACGCAGACATTCACAACTTCGACTTCGTGGAGTTCTTCGAAATCGGTCGTCGCCCGAAACCGATCGCCCTCCCGAGCCGAACGAAGTTGTTCCTGAGAGACATCGCCGATATAGGAGTTGCCGGCTTGGATGGCCGCAACCTTAGTGGCATCGATATCGAAGCCGACGACCTCGAAACCCGCCGATGCGAGCTCTACCGCCAAGGGCAAACCCACATAGCCGAGTCCGATCACACCCACCCGGGCGGACCGGTTGGCGATTCTCTCGCTCAATCCATCAAGCGCCTCACTGCTCATCGCTGAATATCCCCACTTTGGCCGCCCTAGCTCTCTGCTCCAAGCCACCAGCATTCTCGTCACCGAGAAACGAAAGAACCCGCATGGCCCGTCTAAATGGCCCGTCTAAATAGCCCACCTAAATAGCCTCACTCATCCGCCCGACTACTCCACCCGACTACGGTGCTATCGGCCGCTTCCAGCCGAAGTAATCAGCAAAATAAACATAACCCGACCACAAAGTCAGGGCCGTGGCCGCCCCAAGCAGCACAAGCCCGATCTGCTGGGCGGGCAGGCCGATGGTGGGATAGTGAAACAGAAGGGAACCCACGGAGAAATTTTGGACCAGGGACTTGAGCTTGCCCTGCCACGACGCCCCGACGACGTGTCCGTCCGACGACGCAATGCTCCGAAGACCCGTCACAGCCAGTTCTCGGCCAACGATCACCACCACCATCCCCACCGCCCAAACAGGAATCCGGCCGCAGGCGACCAGCATGATCAATGCCGTGGAAACCAGCAACTTGTCGGCCAGGGGATCCAGCAACTTCCCCACCCGGGTTTCGCGTTCGCCGCCGTGACGGCGAGCGAGCCAGCCATCCAAAATGTCGGACAGCGCCGCAAGGATGAAGGCCCAGGCCATGACCTGACTTCCCGATACCGTCTGCCCCCAGGCTGTGGGGATGAAGAAGAGCACGGGGACCACCGCAATGCGCAGCATGGTGACCGAATTGGGCAGATTCCAGAACGTTTCCTGGGATTCGACATGGATCCCGGCGAAGCCAGTGCGAGGAGCGGTCTCCGAAGGAGCTCTGCCCGCGAGACCATCCTCTCCTGAAGCCTGCTGAGGCGCCATCTATGTCCCTCTCCGTCTGGTGAATTGTGACACCGCGAAATCGCCAACCCCGAGCGCCATGTGGAACGCCGCGATCGGAGACCTCGGCCACGGCCTCCTGGGGGAGAGTGAAACCGTAAAAAGCGGTGGAGGCCGCGCATGATACTGGAGATCACGCCCTGGGTAAGCCCAGCCCTTCCCGACTATGAATCGGAAATTTTCGGCACTCCGAGGATATCCAGGGTTGCCCATGCCCTTGGCCCCGCGGGTACCCGGATTGCATGCCAACCGCCTGGACGGATAAACTCCACGCTGGGCGCTGGCGTCGGCCGATCAGTCCGGCGTGGGAAGAGCCCGCCCGACCAAGGCCACCCGGACTCGCCATTGCGCCTGAAATTTCCCGAGCAGAAGGATTGAACTCCCATGGGCACAACCCTGAAATTCGACTTCGTGGTAATCGGCAGCGGTGTGGCCGGGCTGCATTTCGCCCTCCGTGTGGCCGAGCACGGCAACGTCGCCATCGTGACCAAGAAGCGCGCGGCCGAGTCTGCGACCAATTACGCCCAGGGGGGGATCGCTGCGGTCATGGACACCGAAGACAGTTTCGATGCCCACGTAAAGGACACCCTCTACGCGGGTGCCGGACTCTGCGACGAGGCCGTCGTCAAACACGTGGTTGAAAAGGGTCCTTACGCGATCCAGAATCTGCTCAAGTGGGGCGTGAACTTCGACCGCAGTGAGAAGGCCGGTGCCGACGCCTTCGCCTATGACCTCGGGCGCGAAGGTGGCCATTCAAAACGTCGAATTCTTCACCACCGAGACTCCACAGGTCGCGAAATCGAACAATCGCTTCTCCAGCGCGTAGGCGCTCATCCTCGTATCAGCCTCTACGAAGACCATTCCGCCATCGACCTGCTCACCGCGCATCGTTCGGAGCAAACCGGGGCCAACCGATGCCTCGGGACCTACGCGCTCGACTCCTCAACGGGCGAGGTCGACCTCTTCCTGGCCTCGGTCACCCTGCTTGCCAGTGGCGGAGCCGGCAAGGTCTACCTCTACACCAGTAATCCGGACATCGCCTCAGGGGATGGTGTAGCCATGGCGTATCGAGCCGGAGCCACCATCGCAAACATGGAGTTCATGCAGTTCCACCCAACTTGCCTTTTCCACCCCAACTCCAAGTCTTTCCTGATCAGCGAGGCGGTGCGGGGAGAAGGGGGAATCCTTCGAAATCGGAAGGGAGAGGCCTTTATGAGCCAATCCCACGAGATGGGCGACCTGGCTCCGAGGGATATCGTCGCCCGAGCAATCGACGATGAGCTGAAACGATCTGGCGAAGACTATGTCACTCTCGACATCACCCACCAGGACAGTGATTTTGTACGCCGCCGTTTTCCAAACATCGACTCTCATTGTCTGCAGTTTGGAATTGACATGACCCGACAGCCGATCCCGGTTGTTCCCGCCGCGCACTACTGCTGCGGAGGTGTACGCACCAACCTGAAGGGAGAGACCGACCTCCCGAACCTCTTCGCCGCGGGCGAAGTCGCCTCCACAGGCTTGCACGGTGCCAACCGACTCGCTTCGAACTCCCTGCTCGAGGCTCTCGTCTTCGCCGACGCGGCTGCGGAAGAAGCAGTCGGAAGGATGAACGACCAGGCACCCGTAGGAAGGGTCCCTGAATGGCGTCATGGCGAGGTCAGCGCCAGCCATGAGGCCGTGGTGATCACCCAAAATTGGGATGAGATTCGGCGCTTCATGTGGAACTTCGTCGGCATTGTTCGTAGCAATGGCCGACTGGCTCGCGCCCACCACCGCATCAAGATGCTCCAGGAAGAAATCAATCAGTATTATTGGAACTTCCGCATCACTTCACCTCTTCTTGAATTGAGGAATCTGGCTACAGTGGCAGAATTGATTATCCGGGCAGCCGAGTACCGGCTCGAGAGCCGGGGGCTCCACTACAATCTCGACTACCCCGACCGGGATGACGCCAACTTCCAAGCCGACACATTACTGCGCCGAGGCGCGCCCACCCGGAAAGACCCGGCTGAATGAATGGCGCACAAGTGGTGGGGCAGGCAAAGCCATGGCCTTTGAGCCCGCCGCTCCCGGGGGTTGCCCCGGGGTATCCGTGACTCGCATTTCTCCTCGCCCCGCTCCGATCATTCGGACCCGGGGGTTTTCACGGCTCCTCCTTGCGCTCTTCGTGCTCGGCCTCCCCACACTCGCCCCGGCGCTGATCCTTGATGCGGGCGATGGCCTCGGAAACACCACAGCTCCCGAACCCGACCCGGGCTGGGACAACGTGGGCCAGCACCTTGGGAGCCCTTCCGTTGTCTATCTCGGCAACCGCTGGATCCTGACGGCGGATCACGTAGGGGCCAGCATCGTCACCCTCAAGGGCAAACGCTACAACCCCGTCGCTGGCACGCTGATCCGGCTGATGAACCCGGACGCGACACAAGCGGATCTCCTGCTCTTTCAGATCGACGAGGATCCGGCGCTTCCGAAGCTATCCATTGCGGATTCTCCGCCCGCCCCGGGCGAGGCCGTGATCTTGATTGCCGCAGGATCTTCTCGAGGCAGCCATCTCAACTCGCAACCCGAGGGCGAAGCATTGATCGACGGCTTCGCCTGGCAAGCCGATCAAACCAAGCGGTGGGGGTCAAATGTCATCGAGGGTGAGCCCAACTTCATCGGACAGGCCAGCACGAAAACGATGGCCCTTCCGATCGTTTTTAGCCGTATCGAATCGCCATCTGGGACGCGTCAAGAAGCCACTGCGGCCCGGGGAGATTCCGGCGGAGCGCTCTTCGCCCGGGCCGACCCCACAAATCCTGATTCGGAGTGGGTACTGTCGGGGATACTCTTCAGCGTCGGCACGCGGTCTGGATACCCCGCGCAAAGCAGTTTCTACGGAGACATCACGTGGGCCGCAGATCTGAGCTTCTACAGGGATTCGATCCACGAGCACGCGTTTCCGGAAGACGTCCCGGCCGAGCTTGCTCCACGGGCTATCGGGCAGGGAGCGGAGCCCAACAATATGACAGCGGTCATTCTCATCGCTGGGGCAACTCTCGCAATTTTTGGCACCTATCTGACCAGGAGGCGCCGCAACTCTTTTGACGATGGCGTTGATGGCAATGGCGATGATGGCAATGGCGATCAGAGCGAGCGATAGAGCAGAGCGAGCGCGGCGAGACAGGCAAAGACCAGAACCGCAGGGCGCATGGCCGACTCGCTCACCCTTGGCGCAGTCCAAGCCGAGATGACCCACCCC
>CAWVXN010000037.1:0-12676 GCA_963933695.1 uncultured Myxococcales bacterium
CGCCGTCATGGGAAAAGTTCGGCAAGGGCCTTCGGCCTTGCCTTGGCGGAAGGGTCCGACCAGGGTGACCTCCCCCCGACTCTTGACCGTCACCACCGCGCGATAACGCCCCCGGCGGAGGTCAAATTGAACCGAGTGGACATGTTTGTCGTCGACCCGGACATCGCTCAGGGTCAGACCGAGGTGGGGTGCGCTCTCTCTCACTGCCGCGTTAAAACTGTCCAGGGCGATCGCGACACGCTGGTGCAGATCCCGCGCGCATTCCCGCGCCTGTTCTAGGCCGTCCCGCTGCCCCGCCTCTCGTCGCGCAAGCTCGCGCCCGAGTTCGGCCAATCGTGAATCCAGCGCCACTTCGTCTCCCCGCCGCATCCGGACTTCCACTCATCGGGCCCGGGCGATGCCAAGACCTTAGCGCCGACGCTTCGCCCTGACGCTAGGCAATGGCGCTAGGCCCTGGCACTCGGCAATGGCACTCGGCCCTGGCACTCGGCAATAACGCTAGGCCCTCAAGGATGGGCGGAACGATGCGCTGGGCCCGAGTCGCTCAGAGGGCTTCGTCGGATGCGATCTGCATCCCTGAGCCCAAGTCGGCGAAGAGGAGATCCCGGGCGGACTCGAAGCGCTCGCGGTCGGGATCGGCAACCGGATCACCGGCAGGGGCAGAGATATCCAGGGGATTCACGTAGCGACCATTTTTCTGAACGCGAAAACAAACGTGGGGCCCGGTCGCCAGACCTGTGTCACCCACGTAGCCGATCACCTGTTTCTGCTCCACGCTAGAACCGACCCCGAGGCCAGGTTCGAAACGCGAAAGGTGCGCGTAGTACGAGACATATCCATTGCGGTGCTTGATCTTCACGAGTTTCCCGGAACCGCCTGCCCAGCCCCGAAAGATCACCCGGCCGGCGCCCACGGACCAGAGTGGAGTACCGTGAGACGCCGCGTAGTCGATGCCACGATGAGGTCGGACCACGTCCAGAATTGGGTGCCGCCTTGCCGTGCTGAACGAGGAACTGATCCGGCTGAACTTGAGGGGGGCTACGAGAAAAGCCCGCTCCACCGAACTGCCGTCGGGCCGGTAATATCGCCCTCGACCTTTTTCGCTCTCAAAGTAAACCGCGGAGTGATCACCGTTCTGGCCGCTATAACGCGCCGCCAGGATCCGCCCGGGTTTGACATAAACCTCGTTGCCCTCGGAATTCGTTCGATAGAGGCGCTCGAAGAGAATTTGAAAATCATCCCCCGGCTGAACGCTGCGGCTGAAATCAATATCCCAGGCGAAAATATCGGCGAAATCACTGGCCAATTGGGTGCGCTCACCCAGTTCCTTGACGGTCCCGTAAAGCGAGGAATCGATTTGGCCCCCTACCTTGACCACTTGGGCCCGCAGTTGAGCATGATCCTCTCGCACGCGATAACCCGAGTCGGTGGAGTAGAGGTAGAAGCTCTTCTCCGGATTCACGGCGTAGCGAAAGTCGACCAACTGGCCGCCCGGGTCCTGGCCGAGTCGATATTCGTCCCCCGGTCGCGCATGCCGAAAATCAAAAACCTCGGCCAACTCCGTCGCGATCGTGTGAATCACCTTGAAATCAATTCCCTGGCGACGCAGGGAGGAGGACAAAGACTCGCCCCGCTCAAGGGATCCCCGAGTCACCAGGGTGAGGGATTTCTTCGGTTCCTTGATCTGGGTTTCCAACGATACCCGGTGAACTGGCAGGCTATCTATGGACACAGAGGGAAACTCGGCGACCAATTCCAGCGTGGCTTCATCGGCATAGGCCGGAAGGGCGGGGAAGGGAGGGGCTGGGAAGAGGGGGGTCGGGAAGAGAGGCGCTGGGAAGAGAGTGGCCTCCCACGGAACAAGTCGCGCGGGTGGCTGGGGTGCCTGAGACAGTAGAACCGAGGCCTCGTCGGCCGGCTGACGAAAGCTCTGAGCGCCCACCGCTCCGAGGGCGGCGATCAATAAGGCGAGCAACCAGACCGTTGGTCTATGAATTCGTGGCGAGGGGTAGGCCAAGTCGAACTCCTATTGTTTGAGAAGGCGGCGTATAGTTAGCAAGTCGTTGTGCCTAAGACACCGCAACAAATCGGTATGAGAGGCCCTCGAGCCCCGTCACCGAACGAACAACTGTCCGTGTGGTTAATCCCTCAATGTATTCAGGCGTTTATCTAAGCCAATGAATCCAATTTCTCGTAGAAAGAGATCGGCCAATGGGTGCAAGTTCTAAAGCGCTCCGTGCGCAACTTTCCCCCAGGCAGCCTCAGCGGCTTCCTGGGCCCTGCCGCGCCTTCTTTTTTGTCTCCCGGGGGCCCAAAAGCAGCCCGCCCATGACAAGGAAAATTTTTTCCGGTTGTCTGCTCTTGGCGGCACTGGGAATGGTTTTTTCCTTTTTGGCCCCAGGACCTTCCGGGGCGTCGGGCCCACCGGTTTCCCCGGACTTGGGCCAGCGCACCGCCCAACTCCTGGCCGAACTAATCCGGATCCCCACCGTGAACCCGCCCGGGGGCGAAAAGAAATTGGCCGAACGCATCGCCGCCGAATTGGCGGGCGCCGGTCTCGAGACCCGGGTGATTCCAACCCCTCGGGCCACACCCAGTGATCCCCCCCGGGCCGCCGTCTGGTCTCGGCTGCCCGGCCGAGGCATTCGGCCCCCCTTGATCCTGCTCTCGCACCTCGACGTGGTGCCCGCCGTAGCCGAAGACTGGCTGCACCCACCTTTCGCGGGCGTCATCGAGGACGGCGTGGTCCATGGCCGGGGCGCCCTGGACGCCAAGGGCGTCACCGCGGTCCATATCTCCACCCTCCTGGAACTCGCGGGGCGCGAAGAGCCCCTCGACCGCGACATCATTTTTCTCGCCACCCCGGACGAGGAAACCGGGGGTCGGGCAGGTGCCCAGTACATCGTCCGACAACATCCCGAACTTCTCGCAGGAGCCGAATTCCTGCTCACCGAGGGCGGCAGCATTCGACCTGCTCGCGGCCCGCGCGAAGGCATGCACCCGGTGCCGCCCATGTGGGGAGTCACGGTGACCGAGAAGGGTCCGTGCTGGCTGGAACTCAAAACCCGAGGCACAGCAGGGCATGGCTCGGCCCCTCGGCCCAACGCTGCGGTGCCCCGACTCGTGGAGGCCCTGGATCGGGTGCGCCGGATCGAGACACCGATTCAAGTACTGGACGAGGTCTCGTTCATGTTTCGCGCCCTCGCGCCCAGCGCGCCCCCAGAGGATCGAGAAGGATTCGCCGCCCTGGGTCAAAGCCTGGCAAACGATTCGTCTTTTCGCCGACGCTTCCTCGCCAACCCCGGCTATAACGCCCTGGTCCGGGACACCATTTCGATCACCGTGCTCGAGGCCGGAACCAGCACCAACGTGGTTCCTGGCGATGCAACCGCGCGACTGGACGTTCGCCTCCTGCCCGGCGAAGACTGCGCCGCTTTTGCTGGAGCGCTAAGCGACGTCATCGCTGACCCCTTGGTCGAAGTCGAAACCCTTCTCGCTTTTCCGTCGCGCAGTTCCTCCGCCGACACACTGCTCTTCGAGGCCATCGCCCGGGTGGCTCGGCGCGAGACGCCTGAGGCGATTGTGGTCCCGCGAATGATCGGAGGCTTCACCGACGCCCACTGGTTTCGCGAAAAGGAAATCGTCGCGTACGGTTTCGTCCCGCGCTGGCTCTCCCGGGCGGACACGGGGGGTGTTCACGGGGTCAATGAGAAGGTCTCCACCGCGAACCTCGAAGCGGGTGTGGTCACCCTCCTGGCGATCCTCGACGAGTTGGACACTCTCTCGGCGGGCGAGGCAGCCCCCGCATTGGACACCGCGCCGAGCAACCCATAAGCCCCGCGGCCTAGGCCCCTCGTGTCCTAGGCGATGCCCTAGGCGAGGTCCTGCACCGCTCGGTGGAGTACTTCGAAGAGGGGTTCGATTTGCTCCAATTCAAGGCACGAGAACGCGATGCGGATGTCACTGGCGCTGGTGGAAATCAACCCGACGCCATACTGGGACAGGAGATGGACCCGCAATTTCTCGGCGTCGACATCCTTTAGTTGAACGCACATGAAGTAGCCGCTGTTGAACGGGTAGACATCCCAGCTTTCCGCGTAGCGGGGCAAGGCAGCCACCTCGGCCACCCGCTTCGCACGCGCGCACAACTCTTCATTTTTCGCCGCGCGCTCCTCGGCGAGACTGGGCGACGACAACGCCTTCTCCACCAAGGTCTGAGAGAGTTGACCGACGTTGGACACCCCTCCGCGAATGGCGCCCTTGGTCTTGGCCTCCAGAACTGCACACACGGTCTCGGCCCCTTCGGCCCGGCCCGGACCAAAGCTGATGAAGCCACATCGCAATCCCCAGGCGAAGAGTTCCTTGGTCGCGCCGTCGAGCTTCACCGCGAGCAGGTTCGCGTGCCGGCCCACCAGCTGGGCGAAAAGGGATTGGGTCGCTGACGGACCACCAATATGGTAGAAGAGACCGAAATAGGCGTCGTCGGTGATCACCACCAAGCGCGTTCCCGCTTCGGCCTGAGCGACCAACGCCGCCCCGATCGCCTCGGCTTCCGCAACGGTGGGCATATAGCCCGTGGGGTTGTTGGGGAAGTTGAGGAGCACCACGAGCTTCTCGCGGTCCTCGCTGGCCTGGGCCAGCGCCTGGGCAAAACCTTGGCAATTGAAACCGCCTTCGGCATAGAAGGGGAAAGTTTCGATCTCGGCCCCCCCGTGGACCTCAAAATTCAGCCGGTAGTTGCCCCAGAGCTTGTCGGGGATCAAAACCCGATCCCCCGGGTCGACGAAGAGTTCGCAGGCCAAGGCCAGGCCGTGGGTAATTGCGGCGGTCACGATGGGCAGCCCGAATTTTTTGGACGCGAGGTCGGGGTTCTCGTTCACCAGCTTGGCGCGCCAATGCTCGCGCAGATCCATACGACCCGAAGCGGGCGCATAGGGGTACGCGTCGCCGGGGTCGATATCCAGCAGGTGCTGCTGGACCGAGGGCAGATACATGGGGCCCCCAGCCTCGGTCGCGATGCCGATGGTGGCGTTGAATCGGTGGGCCTTCTCCTTGGCTTCGGCGGATTGGGAGAGGATGCCCTTGGGAAAGTAGAGCCGGCGCCCATACCCGGAAAGCATGGCGAGGACCTCGGGCCCAGCCCCGTCGAGGTCATCGTTCAGTTGGGCGGCCAGGGGGTTCAGGGCTGTCGGGGCAGATCGAGTCATTACTTTAATCCTGTGTCTGCAGGGGCAGCGCAATGCTGACCCTACAAACGTTTGTCGAGTACGTCCATGAAGTTCGCGAATCCCCGAGCTCGCCAGAACGCCTGGGCGGTGGGATTGGCCGATGCGACTTGAACCTCGACCCGCTTGATGCCCGAGGCCCGCACCCAGGCAAGTGCTTCGTCCACCAGCCGGGTGCCGATGCCCCGGCGGCGGGCATCCTCGCGTACTCCCAGATCGGTGATCTCGGCGCGCTCGTTCTCGACCATGATCGCCGGGGAATGATCGATGCGCACGATGCACAGGCCCTGAATATCGACTTTCTCCTCGTAGAGAAGAATCGCCGCCTCGGGATCGCGTTCGATGCCGCGAAGCAATTCGGCGAGTTCTCCCTGGGCGTCTCGTCGCATGCGAAAAGCCGGCGCCAGGGGTTCGTGGAAAACCGTGATGCCGGTCCAGAGCGCCGCGACCCGGTCCAGGTCTCGGCGAGCGGCCAGGCGGATTTGGCCCTTCACTGGCGCGCCTTGGCGGCTCTGGATTCGCCCATGCGAAGCATCCGAAACTCGCCCTCGGATTCCCCCTCCCGGAAATATTCCCCACTCATCACATCGCCGTCGGCAGCGACGGTTCGCGTCAGGAACCGAGTGGCCGCTTGGGAGGAAAGGGTTCGCCCGGATCCAAGAGTCGCCTCCCGAATAAAGCTGGGGCCCGCCTCCAGCAATTCCATGCGCCAGCGCTCGTGATAACCAATCTGCGAGGCCGAGGCCGCGCGCAGCCCACCCTTCGAGGCCCAACCCTTGGGACCGACGGGGTCTAGGCGTTTCGAACGTTCATCCTGGGCGCTATGGGCGAGACCCCGCGCGATTTCGCCGCGCTGGTCGGGGCTTGGCTCCCAGGCGCCCAGAGTGCGCGCCTCCTCCCCCCCCGGCAGTTTCTCCCACCGACCCGACCCATCCCGAAACTCCGGATGCGGAAAGATCGACCACCGCAACCCTGGACCATCGGCTTCGATCCGCCAGATCTGGTCGTCCCAAGCCGGCAGCTGGGAGTCCGAGCCCGAGAGATCCCGGTGGTGTATCAGTACGTACCAGTCCCCGACCAAAACTCTCGAGTCCGAGGCTCTCCCGGGGCCGGGGTCACCGGCGGCAGCTGTCCCGACAACCCCGCAAGCCAGCACAAGGATGGCCTGCAACCCTGGCCACGCCCGGGCGCGCCCAGGAGCCGGAGCAGAAACTGCAGCCGCCCGGCCACTTGGGCAAGGAGACGCTTCCGTCCGCGTAAAGGCAAATCTTTTCCAATTTTGTCGTCCCAGGGTGGCTCCCTTGCTTGGGCCGGAAGCCGTTCGCCGTCTTCCCTTGTACTTCTGGCTCTTATGATTTTATAATAATAACAGTACCTTACAAGATATTCGGAGTCTTTTTGAGGAACTTTCGAGCGAATTAAACTCTTGGCACACAGATTGCGCCAAGGACCCTCGGGTAGGCTTGCCCGGCGCTCGCCCCTCAGACCGCGCCGCGCGGAAACACCGCACCGGATTAGGAACAATGCTGACGATCTGGATCATCCACCGAGACCCGCATCACCGTAACGCACTGGCGCGCATCGCGGCGGTGGGGGACCGGACCGTGGTCGGGGCCCCCGGAGACCCTCTCTTCGGCTCGGCCGAGGCGCCCGATGCCGCAGTGCTCGGACTGAGTGGAGACTTCGAGCAAGAACTGGAGTTCGTCCACCGCTTCGGTCACCGCTTTCCAGAGTGCAAGTGGCTCTTACTGGCCTCGCCGGGGGAGGAGACCCAGGCGCGCCAGCTTTTCGACACCCTGGACGCCCGCCATCTCAGCTACCCGATCGAGGCTCGGGAACTTCGCCGCGCCCTTCGCGACGGCATCCACTCAAGCCGGGCGGACTCGCTCTCCTCCCGGCGCAGCCGGGATGAACTCCGCGCGCGTTTCGGGCGCTGGTTCGGCGATATCCAGAGATCCGACTGGATGAGCGCCCTGGATCCCCGACTGGCCTCGGTCCCCATACTGATTCGTGGCAAGGCCGGAACCGGCCGTGAATTGCTGGCCCGCTACCTGCACGCATTCGGGGGCCCGAGTGAGGAACGCTTTCTCCACGTCAGCTCACGGGGCGTACTCGACCGCGGAGATCTCGCGGACCGCTTCCAGGCCGGGGGAACCGACGTCCCCGGACGCCCCCTCGCGGTCTGGCTCGAAGACGTCGACCGCCTTCCCCTCGCCATTCAGCGCACCCTGCGCGAGTGGATCGAATTTGGCTCGCCCCCTGGAAATCTCCGCGGGCGACCGATTCGCTGGATGGCGGGCGCGGCTGACGAATCCGAACTCGATATCGAACCGGGCCTGGATCCACGCCTCGCCGAGACGCTCTCGATTCTGAGCCTACGCACCCCAAGCCTGGCGGAGCAATCGGTGAACCTCGAGCGCTTCGTCGGCGAAACCGCCCTGGCCTGGAGCAGCACCCGGCGCGAGGCCCCGCGACACTTCAGCACCGAGGCCCTGACGCGCCTGCGCAGCCATCCGTGGCCGGGCAACCTACACGAACTCGAAGCTGTGGTGCTGCGAACCCTGGCCTCAATCGGCGCCAATGCCAGCGCCGATGCCAGCGCCGATGCCAGCACCAATTCCGAAGCTGTGGGCCCGGGCGACCTGCGTTTTTCCGAACTCGATGAGGGTCAGGGCCTTGGGCTAAACCCACAGACCTCCGCCGGGATCGCCCCCACCGGTGTCGACTCCGCCCATTCCCCGAGTCAAGCCGAGTTGGTCGAGGAGGAGCTGTCCTCGGACGCCCACGACGACGAGCTGACTTCCCTGATGCCCGAGGGTCCAACGGATTCCAGTGACACCGAGGGCCGGGATATCCTTTCCTTCTTTGAAAGCCCAGACGCGACGGAAGCGGATTCGGGCCCCGCCATCGACCCCGTTCAGATGGCCACCGACGCCGCCCTCAATACCCTGGCCCCTCAACGGATTCCGGATCTCCGTGACAGCAAGGAGTCGAATCTCCGGCGGGTCATCCAATCCGTCGCCCACGCCGTACGAAATCCCCTGGTGTCCATTCGCACCTTCGCGGAACTCCTTCCCGAGCGGTATGAAGACCCGGAGTTTCGCGATCACTTCCGGGAACTGGTGGGCCAGGATGTCGCTCGGATCGACGATGCCGTCACCCGCCTGCAGAGCATGGTCGATCTTCCCAATATCGAGTCCCAGCCCGTCGACCTTGCCCACCTGCTCGACAAATTGCTCGACGAACATGCCGACGAAATCCGGACGCGTAGGTTGCTGGTCCTGAAGGAGCTCGACCACAGCCTTCCCCATGCTTACGGCGACCCCATGCTCCTGCGCGATGCCTTCGCGGGACTGCTGGATCGGGCACTCTCCTCGGTGCGGGATCGCGGAGACATCTATATCGCCTCTAAACATCACGAGGGCGGCCGTGCGGGGGAACCCACCGTTCGTGTTCTGCTCCGCTACTCCCTGGCCACCGGCGCCTCCGCCCAAGCGGCCTCCTCCGGTTCCCGACCCGCCCTGCCAGGGGGGGACAACCTGGCGACCATCATGGCCCAAACCATCGTTCAGGCCCTCGGCGGCTCGTTCACCAGCGACACCACCGACGCCGATGAGTGCGTGGTCATCATCGACCTGCCAGCGCCCGGTCCCGAATAGCCGCATTTCGCCGTGCACCCAACCGCTCCCGATCTTCGGTAAGCGTGATACATTGAAGCCGATGCCCACCGTTCTGGTTGTCGACGATGAGCCCGCGGTCCGGGAATCTTTGCGAATGCTCCTAAAAAGGGAGTACAGCATTGATACCGCCGAGAGCGTGGACACCGCCCTAGTCGCGGTCGGGGTCTCCCTGCCCGACCTGATCCTCCTCGATGTGGTGATGCCCGAACGCAGTGGCCTCGACCTGCTCGGCGAACTCCGGGAGCTCGGCCTTGAGATTCCGGTGATCGTTCTCACCGCGACCAACACCGTCGCGGTTGCCGTTGAAGCCATGAAACTCGGAGCCACCGACTTTGTCACCAAGCCCTTCGAACTCGAATCCCTACGTCTGAAGGTTGCCCAAATCCTCGAAAGGCAGGTGCTTGAGCGCGAGGTCGTGCGCTTGCGCGATGAGGTGCGCCAACGCCACCGAGTGGGGCGAATGGTGGGGCGAAGCCCAGCAATCCAGGAGGCGTTCCGCACCATCGAACGCCTGGCCAAGTCCTCGGCCACAGTCCTGATCAGCGGCGAAAGCGGCACGGGCAAGGAGTTGGCCGCTCGCGCTATCCACGACCTCTCGAACCGGAGCGAGCAGCCCTTTGTCCCGGTCAACTGCGGGGCAATCCCCAGGGATCTGATCGAAAGCGAACTCTTTGGCCACGAGAAAGGCTCCTTTACCGGCGCAGTCGAGCGGCGGATCGGGCGTTTCGAGGCGGCCTCGGGGGGAACGCTCTTCCTGGACGAAATTGGCGAACTCGAGGCGAGCCTTCAGGTCAAGTTGCTCCGAGCGCTTCAGGAGCGCGTCGTCGAGCGGGTCGGCAGCTCCGAGCCGATCCCCATCGACCTGCGTATTCTCGCCGCCACCAACCGGGACCTTGAAGCCGAGGTCGCCGCGGGCCGCTTTCGCTCGGACCTCTACTACCGGGTCAACGTGGTCCCCCTGGTCCTGCCCCCGCTTCGTGAACGGCGCGAGGACGTCGCGCTCCTGGCCGACACCTTCCTGGCTCGGAATGCCGAGACCCGAGAGCTGCCAGGCCCTACTCCCCAGCTCTCGGACCAAGCCCATCGGGCGCTGCTCGAGTACAGCTGGCCCGGCAATGTCCGCGAACTGGAAAATGCCATCGAGCACGGAATCGCGATGACCGACGGCGAGACCATCGAGGTCGCCGAGCTCCCGCTCTCGGTTCGCCGATCCGGGCGTGCCGAAGCGCTCCGGGAAGAGTGGCGAAAGGGACAGATCGATTTCGAGGAACTGGTCGCGCGCTTTGAAAGCGAGATCCTTCGCGAAGCCCTCGAGCGCAACGAGTGGAACCAGACCCGAACCGCATCTCGTCTGGGCATCACTCGGCGCAGTCTGAAGCTCAAGATGGATCGCCTGTGCATCGACGCGCCCGGCTGACCGAATCCGGCGTACCCAGCGGAACACTTCTCCCGAATCGCGGTTCGGAGCAGAACAAGAATAAAAAGCCATTTCAGTTCAATGGCTTAGCGGACACGCGGGCGGTTCCGGGTTCCGACGGGAACACGATGCGGGCCGATCAATTGAACAGTTTTCACAGCTGGGGATAGGAAAAAAGACAGAGATACAGATCGCGACGCAATGCGGCAAAGCAGAACTCGCTAACGACCCAGGACGACCGTTTCTTTCTGGGATCCTTCCCCTGGGAAAACCATCGAGGCATCTTTGGGTGTGGAGGGCCATTTATTGGGAAAGGTTCGTGCATGTACGGGCAGAAGAGACCGGATCCGCTCAAGGCCTGACTCCAAGATGACGCACCGCAGCGCGGCTCTGCCCGATTCGCGCTACGCCGAGTGACACAATTCATCATAATTTTGGGGCTCTTGGGGATAGCCCCATCCGCAATGGCACACCCCTTGCTTTACCATGGGCCATGCTGATTCAACGGACACACCCCAGCGGCAACGAGCGAAACGGCTCTCAGGTATCGACGTGGGCGGGGGAGAACTCGAGCGAGGCTCGCCCCCCTCTCAAGACCGGCCAACAGCCGCGCGCCGAGAAGCGCGATTGCGTGGTGCGAAGCTTCGAATACAGCCATTACCCCCGGGATGCCCGGCAACAACAACGCCTGACCGGGCTCACCCGGGACGAGTCCAAGTCCGGCCTATGCGCGGTCGTAGATCAACCCGAACCCTCGGGATCCCTGCTCCAAATCGCTCTCCAGACCCTGGATGGCGACCCCTCTATGCAAGCTCTGGCCCTCGTGGCTTGGTGTCGGCCTCGAGAAGACGGCCGCTATGCCCTGGGCCTGAGTTTGATTGAGCGCACCTGTCGCCGCCGAACCCCACTGCGGGCTCGGCCCTCGTCCTGCGAAAGGCAGGTGCGACTCTCGGCTTGATTTTGGAGATGAGGGCCGGCGGTATCAACTCGGGGGGGTACGGCCGCCGGCCCTTCATCTTTAGATCCGGAACGCCCGTCGCGGCGCAGCCTGCTAATTTCCCATCATGTTCGGAATTGGTATTCAGGAACTAGCAATCATCTTCGTTGTGGCCCTGCTGATCTTTGGCCCCAAGCGATTGCCCGAGTTCGCCCGGAGCCTGGGCAAGGGGCTCGCCGAATTCCGCCGCGCCTCGAGCGATCTCAGGCAGTCCTTCAACCTGGATATGGATCCCCCGGACTCGCCCCCCCGAGACGCATCCACCCGCAAGTCCCCCGAGGCAGATCCGCGCACCCGGGAAGAGGAACCCGAACTCCCTCCTCAGGCCGTGGATGGCGGAGTTCCCGCGCCCGATGCCCCGGACAGTACTTCCAAGGACGAGCCCGAAGCGCCGGGTGTGAAGACACCGGATCCCGCCTCCGGTGCCTGACGAACCCGCCCCCATCACCGAGCACCTCCGGGAGCTTCGTAAACGAATTTTCTGGATCCTCGCGACGATGCTGATTTTCACGGCGATCGCGTTCAATTTCGCCGAGCAGATTTTTCTGTTTCTGCTCGACCCCGTCGTCGCCGTCATGGAAGCCCGGGGCTCAAAGCTCCAGGCCATCTCACCCACCGAAACCTTCTTCACATACCTGAAAGCCGCCCTCCTTGCGGGCTTCATGGCCTCGCTCCCAGTCACCTTCTGGCAGCTTTGGGCGTTCATCTCCCCCGGGCTCTACGCCCAGGAGCGGCGAGCCGTGATCCCCTTCGTTCTGGCTTCCAGCCTGCTCTTCGCCGGTGGGGCGATCTTCGGCTACACCCAGGTTTTCCCCCTGGTCTTCACGTTTCTCAGCGGCTTCGACACCAGTGGGCTCATTGAGCAGAGCTGGACCATGTCCCTGGCCTTCTCCACCACGGCTCGGCTATTCCTCGCCTTCGGGGTCGCCTTCGAACTGCCCGTGCTGATTTTCTTTCTCGCCGCCACGGGTATCGTCAGCGCACGCAAGCTCTGGACGGGGACTCCCTACGCGGTGCTCGGCATTTTCGTCACCGCCGCCGTCCTGACCCCGCCGGACTTCGTCAGCCAGGTCCTACTCGCCCTCCCGATGCTGGCCCTTTATTTTATCGGTGTCGGAATCGCATTTATCTTCGATCCCGAACGCCGACGCGAGCGCATTCAGGCTCGGGGAGAAGAACCACCGGCGGAGCCCGGGGATGACTCGGACGACCATTCCGAGTAGGGGCGGATACTGAGTTCGCTGTTGCGGTAGCGCGCTTCGTGGCTCACTTCCTCCGCGAGCCAATCCGGGCGCACGAATGCCTGCTCGGGATAATCGAGTTCGATTTCCGCCACCACCAGTCCCGAGTTTCTGCC